>NZ_JAKUKD010000031.1:0-237852 GCF_024197625.1 Shewanella sp. KJ2020
AGCAATATACAACGATATGAGACCGCATCTGAGTTTGAATATGGCAACCCCTAATCAGGTGCACAATAGAAAAGGCCAGCTACTGGAGCTGGCCTAAAAACTGTCAACCTATCTTAGGACGGGACAAGCGCTTAGCAACGGATACCTATGATAGGACAATTCTATAGCGGATTGAGGCTGTTATCTTAAAATGATAATGTCATCGCTAGAAAATAGCGTTCTAATAAAATCATGTTTTTTAAGGTAAATGGTCGTTAATGTTTGGTAAGAATTTGCTACGACTAAAGAATGATAAAATTTGTTACCTTTGTCACATAAAATGCAAATGCAAACCGTTCTCAATAGTGTTACCGTATGCGCACCCTGAAGCAACAACCTAACTAACTATGCGCTTTAATCTACTTCCTCTTGCGGCTGCTGTGACTCTGGCATTAAACCCCTTGGCAGTTTGGGCTGAAGAACAGTCTTCTGCTGCCGATGCAAAAGATCAAAATATCGAAAAAATTACTGTGATGGGTAAATACACCATCAGCAGAACGATTGATACTGCGACAGGTCTAGGGCTGTCGCTGCAGGAAACACCGCAGTCAGTCAGTATTATGACCGCCGAGCGGATACAGGATCAGGCATTAAATACCGTTGTCGATGTAGTTAATAACACAGTGGGTTTGTCTTCATCTAAGACAGATAACGTGCGGAATGGTTTTTCTGCCCGTGGATTTGATGTTCAAAACTATCAAATCGATGGCGTGCCATTATCGTGGAGTTTAGGTGGGGATGCGGGGGAAACTGTCTCCGATGTGTCTATTTACGAGCGCGTTGAAGTGGTTCGTGGCGCGACAGGATTACTCACAGGTGCGGGCGATCCTTCTGCCTCCATTAACCTTGTTCGTAAACATGCAGATAGCTCCGATCTTAAGGGCTACGTCGATGTGGCGACGGGCAGCTGGGATAAAAAGGAAATCACCGCCGATGTCTCCAATGGATTGAACGACAGCGGTAGTGTGCGTGGCCGCATGGTGGCTAAGTATTTGAATAGCGACTCTTATCAAGATCTCTATGAAGATCGTAAGACCATTTTCTACGGTGTTGTCGATACAGATA
The DNA here is from genome assembly GCF_024197625.1 of Shewanella sp. KJ2020. Lineage (NCBI taxonomy): Bacteria > Pseudomonadati > Pseudomonadota > Gammaproteobacteria > Alteromonadales > Shewanellaceae > Shewanella > Shewanella sp. KJ2020. Next base: position 1,105 of record NZ_JAKUKD010000031.1, read on the forward strand.
TCACCGAGAATACGCTGCTGCGATTAGGGGGAAGTTACAATCATAATGACCCTAAAGGTGCGATGTGGGGAGCATTACCCGCGGTATTCAGTGATGGTTCACCCACAGATTGGGATGTTTCTACGACTACTGCTGCCGACTGGAGCCGCTGGGAAACAACCAATATCAACTACTTTGCTAACCTTAATCACTACTTCAGCAACGGTTGGCAATTAGTGGCGAACTATAATCGCATGGAGTATGAAACCACCTCCAAGATGATTTATATGTCTGGTTTACTCGATGAAAATACCGGAGCCGGATTAAGTGGCCAGCGTTATCACAGTCATGGTGAGAGTAATTCCGACAACTTCGATTTGCAGTTAAAGGGCGATTATGAGTTATTTGGTCAACAGCATGAGTTTGTGACGGGTGCCCTCTATAGCAAACAAAAATCCTATGCCGATACCTTTGAACCTATCCGCGACAATATGTCAGGGTGGGATTCACAGCCAGTCGATAATTTCTATGAGTGGCAGCAAAATCAATTTGCAGAGCCTGAGTGGTCAACAGATGCTAATCGTCAGTTGGATATGGATACGGAGCAGAAAGGCGTTTACGCTGCCACTCGATTGACCATTACCGATGATTTTAAAGTGATTGCCGGTGGACGTATTTCCAGTTGGAATCGTGAAGGTGTGAGTTATGGCACCGATACTAACTTTGGTGATGATGGTGTGTTTGTGCCCTATGTGGGCGCCTTGTACGACATCAATGAAGCGCACCGGGTTTATGCCAGTTACACCGAAATCTTTAACCCGCAAAACTACGTAGATATTAATGGTGATTACCTTGATCCATTAGAAGGTAAAGCCTATGAGCTGGGCCTTAAGAGTTCTTATCTCGATGATCGCTTGCACACCACAGTGGCAATATTTCAAATCGATCAGGATAATTTAGCCATTCTTGCGGGTACTGTGATTATTGATGGTCAACCCGTGAATTATTATGAGGCAGCCCAAGGCACTAAGAGTAAAGGCTTTGAGTTGGAAGTCGTGGGTGAGCCCGCCGATGGTTGGAACATCTCTGCAGGTTATTCGCAGTTTAATGCTGAGGATAAAGAGGGGGAAAGGGTCGCGACAACCAGCCCTCAGAAACAGTTTAAGCTATTTACCACTTATCAATTTGTTGAGCTTTTACCTGAGCTGACCGTGGGTGGAGGCGTTAATTGGCAAAGTGAAAGCTATTCTGAGGGGGGGACAGTACGGATTGAACAGGAGGCTTACTCCTTAGTGAACCTGATGGCGCGCTATGATTTGGCCGATAATATGGATCTGCAGTTCAACCTCGAGAATCTGCTCGATGAGAAATACTATGCCTATATGTCAGCGTCTGGCCCTGCTTATAGCGTGTATCACTACGGTGCGCCGCGTAACTTTACCCTGAGCTTTAACTACCGTTTTTAAGTGCTTAAATCGTTTGAACTAAAAGTAGCCGGTGTTCCTCGTAGCGCCGGCTTTTTTATGTGTAGTGCTTACTATATCAGTGAATATGAGGGGTCTAATCCATGGCGACATGTAAGCCGTTGCCATCCATCAAGATTATCCTGCTTAAAAAACAGTGCGCTTTTACTTTTAATAGACGCTTGAATATTGTGCTCGTGCCTATTGGCTTGCTAAGCCTAGTTGTCGCAGTTTTTATAGGGTTAACTCGGGGTAATTTTTTGTTCTGATTAGCGATTTCTATCAAGCATTTTTCTATCAATGTTCTGGCCTGACCAGCACAAACTCCCTATAATCGCCAACGAATAACACTAGCTACATAGTATTTACATTTTTATCCCCTACCTACTTAAAATAAAAAGGAACCCAGTTCCATGTTAGAAAAGCTGTTCAAACTGAAACAAAATCAAACGAGCCTCAAGCAGGAAGCGATAGCAGGTTTGACCACATTTATGACGATGGCCTACATCATTTTTGTCAATCCAATGATGTTAGCCGATGCAGGTATGGACCATGGCGCCGTGTTTGTGGCGACCTGTTTAGCCGCCGCCGTAGGTTGTTTAGTGATGGGACTCATGGCGAATTATCCCATCGCCCTCGCCCCCGGCATGGGGCTTAACGCTTTTTTTACCTACACAGTTGTGGGGGAAATGGGTTATAGCTGGGAGACGGCTCTAGGCGCGGTATTTCTCTCGGGAATTTGCTTTTTAATCTTATCCTTAGTGCGTATACGGGAATGGATTGTGAATAGTATTCCTATGTCGTTGCGCCTAGGTATCGCCGCGGGCATTGGATTGTTCCTCGCACTTATCGGCCTTAAAAGCGCGGGCATAGTGGTCGCAAGTCCTGCAACCTTAGTGACTATGGGGGATATCACCGCCTTTCCCGCAGTGATGGCGGTGTTAGGGTTCTTCCTGATTATTGCCATGGTGCAACGTGGTATGAAGTCGGCGGTGATTTTAAGTATCTTAATTATCACAGGTCTTGGCTTAGTGTTTGGCGATGTGCAGTACAACGGCGTGGTATCTATGCCACCTTCAATCGCCCCAACATTTATGAAGATGGATTTATCCCAAGTATTTGAAGTCACAATGCTCTCAGTGGTGTTTGCCTTCCTATTTGTGGATCTCTTCGATACCTCTGGCACCTTAGTTGCGGTGGCGCAGCGTGGTGGTTTTCTCGATGATAAAGGCCGTTTACCACGGTTAAATCGTGCCTTAACCGCCGATAGTTTAGCGACCATTGCGGGCGCGGCTTTTGGTACTTCGACTACCACTAGCTATATCGAGAGTACATCGGGCGTGAGCGCGGGCGGCCGCACAGGTTTAACAGCAGTTGTCGTAGGATTACTCTTTATTGCTGCATTATTCCTGTCGCCATTGGCGGGCATGATCCCCGCCTACGCGACTGCGGGCACCTTGTTTTATGTGGCGATTTTGATGATGTCTGGTCTAGTTCATGTGGAATGGGAGGATTTAACCGAAGCCGCCCCAGTAGTTGTGGTGTGTATTTTAATGCCGCTAACCTTTTCCATTGCGACTGGCATCGCCTTTGGCATTATCTCCTATGCGGCAATCAAGTTAATGACGGGACGTTTTAGCGATCTGAACCTAGGTATCATAGTCTTGGCGGCATTATTTGTGGCTAAATTCATTTATGGCTAATGGATAGCCCTTAGCGAATAACTTTTAGGGAAATAGCCTGTTGTTGGGCAAAATGTTGAGGGTCATCTAATCGATGGCCCTTTTTAATGCGCTATCCCAAGCAAAATAGAAAATTTATGACGACTTAAGGGCTCCTCGCTACCAATTAGTGAGTGGATTAGGTATAAGGATTGTTCGGTTATTTTGTTACAAATGAATAATGAACTTAAGTGAGATTGCGTATCGCCGCGTAGTAGTGAAATTGGGGACGAGTGTGCTGACCTCTGGCAGTAAACAGCTGGATAAAGCCCATATGGTTGAGCTTGCTCGTCAAATGGCCGCACTGATGAAGTCAGGGGTCGAAGTCGTATTATGCACCTCAGGGGCGATTGCCGCTGGGCGTGAACATCTCCAATACCCGACACTGCCCGACACTATGGCCAATAAGCAATTGTTAGCCGCTGTCGGGCAAAGTCAACTGATCCTCGCTTGGGCACAACTCTTTAGTATTTATGGGCTGCATGTGGGGCAACTCTTGCTAACCCGTGCAGACCTGCAGGACAGGGAACGTTATCTTAATGCCCGCGATACGCTCAATGCCTTGCTGGCAAATAACATTATCCCCATTATCAACGAGAATGATGCCGTCGCCACTAACGAGATTAAAGTGGGTGATAACGACAATTTATCGGCCCGCGCGGCGCTGCTGTGCGATGCTGACTTATTGATTTTATTGACGGATCAAAAGGGGCTATTCGATGCCGATCCACGTACTAATCCGAATGCCAAGCTGATCTCCCAAGTCGTTAAAATTGACGACAGTCTGCGTATGTTGGCGGGCGGCTCTGTATCGGGTTTAGGCACGGGCGGTATGTCGACTAAACTGGAGGCGGCGGATATTGCTCGCCGTGCGGGCATTGAAGTGGTGATTGCCTCGGGCCATCATCCCGATGTGATCAAAAAAGTTGTCGGTAAAGAATCCGTCGGCACACATTTTAGTGCGATTGAAAACCCGCTCGAAAGTCGTAAACAGTGGATATTAGCGGGCCCAGCGACTCAAGGCTCCATAGTGCTGGATGCGGGCGCGGTAAAAGCCGTTACCGATAAGGGCCGTAGTCTATTGTCTAAAGGCATTATTGGGGTTAAGGGCGAATTTGAGCGTGGCGCGACACTGCAATTAGTTGATCAACAAGGTAAAGTAATTGCTAAGGGGATGACGAGATATTGTGGTCAAGCCTTGAATTTGATTGCGGGCAAGCATTCCGATGAAATCGAATCTGTGCTCGGTTACGATTATGGTGACGCCATAGTGCACCGCAATGACATGGTGGTCTTATAAGCGAGGTCTGTTTTGAGTGAAATGAATCAAGCGCAGTATTTACAGCAACTTGGCCAAAATGCCAAGCAGGCAAGTTATGCCCTAGCCAATTTAACGGCGCGCCAAAAGGCCGATTTACTCGGGGCCATCGCCGATGCGCTGACGGAAAATACCGCCGCCATTTTAGCTGCCAATGCTAAGGATGTGGCCGCTGCTAAGGCCGATGGATTAACTGATGCGATGATCGACAGATTATTGCTCGATGATACACGCCTTACTGGCATTATTGGCGATATCAGCGATGTGATCCGCCTTGCCGATCCCGTCGGTGAAGAGTTTGGTAGCAAGTTATTAGATAACGGTTTAAGGCTGACTCGCCGCCGCGTACCACTTGGGGTGATCGGAGTGATTTATGAAGCTCGGCCGAATGTCACTGTTGATATCGCAGTGCTTGCCCTTAAAACCGGTAATGCAGTGATCCTCCGTGGCGGTAAAGAAACCCTTGAATCGAATAAATTTATTAGCGAAGTGATCCGCGGTGCCATTGTCGCCCAAGGTTTGCCCATAGATGCGGTGCAATTTATTGATTCACCGGATAGAGCCCTAGTGACAGGTTTACTTAAGCTCGATCAATATGTCGATATGATAGTGCCCCGAGGTGGTCAAGCCTTGCAGCGCCTATGTGCCGAGCAGGCGACGATCCCGGTGATCTTAGGTGGCATTGGCATTTGCCATTTATATGTGGATAAAAATGCCGATCTTGAGCGGGCTCTCGAAGTGATCGCTAATGCCAAAGTGCAGCGCCCAACTGTCTGTAATGCCCTCGATACCTTGCTGGTGGATGAGCGAGTGGCGAGCACCTTTGTGCCGCAAGTAGCCGAATATTTGCATCGTTTAGGCGTGCGTTTTTCAGTTTGTGAGCAAAGTTTTGCTTTGCTCGATGGTTTAGGCTTTGATGTGACTCTGGCTAAGGCCGAGGATTTTGGCATCGAATGGTTGTCGTTAACCTTAGGTATCAAAGTGGTGGGCGATATCGACGCCGCAGTGAGTCATATTCGTCAATATTCGAGTGGTCACTCGGAAGCGATTTTGACCGATGATATTCACGCCGCAGCGCACTTTATGAACCAAGTGAACTCAGCAGCTGTGTATGTGAATGCCAGTACCCGCTTTACCGATGGAGGTCAGTTTGGCCTTGGCGCCGAAGTGGCGGTGAGTACGCAAAAACTGCACGCCCGCGGTCCAATGGGGCTTGAGGCGCTAACCACGTATAAATGGTTAGCATGGGGCGATTACACTAGCCGTGTTTAGCGGTTAAAAAACCAAAGTTAAAAACCAAAGTCAAAAATCAATAAGGAAAAGCCGTCAATGCTCAGTATCGACGGCTTTTTTATTCGCGCTATCTAACTGAATAACTAAACAATAAATTGTGTAGTTCGCCAGTTTAGGTTTTTATCAATGAATAAGCGGTGTATAGGTGGCAAGCAACCAAAGACAGAAGAATAGCGCCGACATAACAATAGTGAATTTACGAAAGGCCTTGATGTATTCCAAGGTATAAATAAAGTACTTCTCTTGCACTCTGCGGGTGAGTAATACCGAGGGGAGCAAAAAACTGCAGTAGAGCATAACTACCATAGTGGTAAACCCATTTCCCCAAAAATGTTCATAGATAAAGAGGGCAATACAAAGCAACATGGCGACCCAACCTAAAGGTCCTATACCATCCTCTTGACTCCATTGTGTTGATTTTTCCATCTGACTGTCCTTAGCCTTTTTTGCTGTGCAATACCATTTATAGATGGAAATATCCGCTTTTACAAACACTTTCCCAATATAGATTTAAAGGGCTATTGTTGGGTGATTTGCTGAATCTTATTAAAGCGTTTTGATATCGGCAAATGAGCCTTTACATAGCTGGGTTAGATCATTGGCGCTCAGGCAGATCTCCAACCCGCGGCGTCCAGCACTGACATAGATTTTTTCAAATGCAAGCGCGCTTTGATCTATTAAGGTGGGGAGCTGTTTTTTTTGCGCTAAGGGGCTGATACCGCCCACTAGGTAGCCGGAGGATTTTTGGGCAAGATCAGGATCGGCCATTTGCAGCTTTTTCTGACCTAAGGCTTTGGCCACCGCTTTAAGATTAAGCTGATGATCGACGGGGACTAACGCAACCGCGAGTGGCGCGTGGGCCTTATCCGTGGCAACTAATAATGTCTTAAATACCTGTGCAGGTTCGAGCCCTAAGGTATTTGCGGCCTCTTCACCGTAGGCGGCGCAATGGGGATCGTGGTTATATTCTAAAATTTCAAATGCAATCTTGGCTTTTTTCGCCAGTCGAACGGCAGGCGTCATGCAATATTCCTTCGCAAAAATGGGGGATATTAGCCGCTAATTCGGCGTAAAAATGTTAGCCGCTTCATTTTTTGTGCCCCTTGGGATAAAAGTTAACCCTAGTCAGCAAGTTTTGGGTTTATTTTTGACTTTCGTTCCCAATATCTCGGTAAAAGCTGTTGCAACATCATCCCCGAGAGAATAAACGCCAGGCCAATATAGGTCGTTATCGCAATGGTTTCCTGCAAAATCCACGCGATAAAGCCAATCGACATAACAGGGGATAGAAAGACTAAGGTGCTGATATTGGCGGTGCGAGTGGCGGTTTTCAGCGCCATTAGCCAGAGCACAAAGGTAATGCCCATCTCAAACAAGCCTACATACATGCCTGCAAAAATCGCCTTAAGGCTAAAACTGGGCAGGGTATCTGTTAACACTAAGGTGACGGCAATAAAAGGTAAGCCGATAAGAAAACTCAATAATAAACTCACCACGGGATCGCCTTGATCTTTAGTGTTCACAATCCAATATAAGCACCAGAGTAAGGTGCTTGCCAGGGCTAGGCCAATCCCGAGTGGACTATCGAAGCGAAAGCCGCTGATATCGCCGCCGGTGGCAATGATAAATACCCCAGTGTAGGCAATCAGCGCCGCTGCAATATCACTCTTACGCAAATGTTGCTTTAACAAAGGCGCGGCGAGCAGTGGCAGTAACACCGCCCAAGTGTAATTGAGTGACAGGGCCTGCTGCGCGGGCAGTAAGGAATACGCCTTAAACAGCACCACATAATAGAGGAAGGGATTGATTAACCCAGTGATGAGATAAAAGGTTGGGCGCCGTAAAAATTGTTGTTTAAGTAAAGAGAGCTTCTTTTGCCAGGCGAGGATACCGCCAAGGGCGACAATCGAAGTGAGCACGGCAACAAACACTAATTGCAAAGGACTGTAATATCCGAGGGCAATTTTAAAGGCGGTGGCGACTGTCGACCACAGGAATACCGCCGCCATGCCATACAGGTACGCTAAATTTGAAGATTGCACTGTTAATTACCTTACCCACTGAAACCACTGCCCGAATATGGGCAGATTGAATAACAGCTTTGGTGGATAAGCAAGTGTATTTTGTGTGTTGGGATATTTTATACAATCAGCGGCGTGTAAAAGATAAAGTAAGAAAATTTTTTTGTTCACCCTTGTAATTAAATTCCCTGTCCCAATATAGGTGTTAAGGCAGAGAAGGCGGCCAAAAATGGACTTGATAAACAATGCGTCCGGCCCCATATCAAAACCAACTAAACAAATTTAGATTGAATGAAATTTTTCGGAGGACCTCATGGGTAAAATTATTGGTATCGACTTAGGCACAACAAACTCTTGTGTAGCTGTCCTCGATGGTGGCAAAGCACGCGTACTAGAGAACGCTGAAGGCGATCGCACAACCCCGTCAATCATCGCTTATACCGATGATGAGACCATCGTGGGTCAACCAGCAAAACGCCAAGCTGTGACTAACCCAAACAACACTTTCTTCGCGATCAAGCGTTTGATCGGTCGTCGCTTTAAAGATGACGAAGTTCAACGTGACGTGAACATCATGCCATTCAAAATCATTGCAGCCGACAACGGCGACGCATGGGTTGAATCCCGTGGCAATAAAATGGCACCACCACAGGTTTCTGCTGAAATCTTGAAAAAGATGAAGAAAACAGCGGAAGACTTCTTAGGTGAAGAAGTGACAGAAGCGGTTATTACCGTACCTGCTTACTTTAACGATTCACAACGTCAAGCCACTAAAGATGCGGGTCGCATCGCTGGTCTTGAAGTTAAACGTATTATCAACGAGCCAACGGCTGCAGCATTAGCCTACGGTATCGACAAGAAGCAAGGCGACAACATAGTTGCGGTATACGACTTAGGTGGTGGTACATTCGATATCTCTATCATCGAAATCGACAGCAACGACGGCGACCAAACCTTCGAAGTATTGGCAACTAACGGTGATACCCACTTAGGTGGTGAAGACTTTGACAACCGTTTAATCAACTACTTAGCTGATGAATTCAAGAAAGATCAAGGCTTAGATCTGCGTAAAGATCCATTAGCTATGCAACGTCTGAAGGAAGCAGCTGAAAAGGCAAAAATCGAGCTTTCAAGCACTAACCAGACTGAAGTTAACCTGCCATACATCACGGCAGACGCGACAGGTCCTAAGCACTTAGTGGTAAAAATCACCCGTGCTAAATTGGAATCTCTGGTTGAAGACTTGATCATCCGTACATTAGAGCCACTCAAAGTCGCTCTGGCTGACGCAGACTTATCAGTATCAGATATCAACGAAGTGATTCTGGTCGGTGGTCAAACTCGTATGCCTAAGGTTCAAGAAGCAGTAACAAACTTCTTCGGCAAAGAACCTCGTAAAGACGTTAACCCAGACGAAGCGGTTGCCGTAGGTGCTGCGATTCAAGCTGGCGTATTGTCAGGCGATGTGAAAGACGTTCTGCTGTTGGACGTAACACCACTGTCTCTGGGTATCGAAACCATGGGCAGCGTAATGACTAAGTTGATTGAGAAAAACACTACTATTCCGACTAAGGCACAGCAAGTGTTCTCAACAGCCGATGACAACCAAAGCGCCGTGACCATTCACGTGTTGCAAGGTGAGCGTAAGCAAGCGAGCGCGAACAAGTCATTAGGTCAGTTCAACTTAGACGGTATTGAGCCAGCACCACGTGGCATGCCACAAATTGAAGTGATGTTCGACATCGACGCCGACGGTATTCTGCACGTGTCTGCAACAGACAAGAAAACCGGCAAGAAACAAAACATCACCATCAAAGCTTCTTCTGGCTTAAGCGAAGAAGAAGTGGCGCAAATGGTACGTGACGCAGAAGCCCACGCGGAAGAAGACAAGAAGTTTGAAGAGCTAGTGCAAACTCGCAACCAAGCTGACGGCTTAGTTCACGCAACTAAGAAACAAGTTGAAGAAGCGGGCGATGCACTGCCAGCAGACGATAAGGCTAAGATCGAAGCAGCTATGGCCGCCGTTGACACTGCCAGCAAAGGCAATGACAAAGACGCCATCGAAAAAGCGACTCAAAGCTTAATCGAAGCGTCTGCTAAGCTGATGGAAATTGCTCAGGCTAAAGCTCAAACTCAAGGCGGCGCACAAGAAGGTGCTGCTAAACAGTCTAACGCTACTGCCGATGATGATGTTGTCGATGCTGAATTTGAAGAAGTGAAAGACGACAAGAAGTAATGATTTTTTTTCAATCAAATAGATTGATTTCAAAGCGTTAATTTCTAGGCGGGCGTTATGGGGAAACCCTAACGCCCGTTCGTTCAACTTAAGCCAGAAGCATGATATTATGTCAAAGCGAGATTATTACGAAGTATTAGGTGTCAGTCGAGACACCAGCGAACGTGAAATTAAAAAGGCCTACAAACGTCTGGCCATGAAGTTTCACCCCGATCGCAACCCAGGCGACAAAGCCGCAGAGGCCAGCTTCAAAGAAGTGAAAGAAGCCTATGAAATTCTCACCGATGCCGACAAAAAAGCGGCCTACGACCAATTTGGTCATGCGGGTGTAGATCCTAATCGTGGCGGCGGTGGTTACGGTGGTGGACAGGGCGATTTCGGCGATATTTTCGGTGATGTCTTTGGCGATATTTTCGGCGGTGGACGTCGCGGTGGTCAACGCCAAGCGGCCCGCGGCTCAGATTTACGTTACAACCTAGAATTATCACTGGAAGAAGCTGTAAAAGGCTTAACCAAAGAACTGCGCATCCCAACACTGGCGACCTGCGATCTGTGTGACGGTAGCGGCGCTAAAAAAGGCACCTCGGCAACTACCTGTGGTACCTGTCATGGCCAAGGCCAAGTGCAAATGCGTCAAGGTTTCTTTGCGGTGCAACAGCCTTGCCCAACCTGTCATGGGCGCGGCAAGATCATTAAAGATCCTTGTACTAAGTGCCATGGCGATGGCCGTGTTGAAAAGAGCAAAACCCTATCGGTTAAGATCCCAGCCGGCGTTGATACGGGCGACCGTATTCGTTTAGCGGGTGAAGGCGAAGCGGGTGAGTTTGGCGCGCCTCCAGGGGATTTATACGTTCAGGTCAGTGTGCGTGAGCATGCGATTTTCGTCCGTGATGGCAACAACCTTTACTGCGAAGTGCCTATTTCCTTCAGTAAAGCGGCCCTCGGTGGTGAGATTGAAGTGCCAACACTGGACGGTAAAGTCAGCCTGAAGATCCCTGCCGAAACGCAAACGGGCCGTATGTTCCGTCTGCGTGGCAAAGGCGTCAAGTCGGTTCGCAGCCATGCAGTAGGCGACTTGCTCTGCAAAGTAGTGATGGAAACCCCAGTTAACTTAAACGATCGTCAAAAAGAACTGTTACGCGAGTTTGAAGCGACATTAACTGGTGAGTCAAAGAAGCACAGCCCAAAGGCTGAGGGCTTTTTCGATGGCGTGAAGAAGTTCTTTCAAGATTTGAATAGCTAACTTGGTTTGATGGCGCAGCGGTTATGTTAGCAGCGCACTAGAAGAAAAAAGCCTCGCAGTGTTTAGCACTTGCGGGGCTTTTTTATGGTTGTTTTATGCAAAAACAACTTAAAAGGTTTGATGTTAGTTTGATTGTTCTGCTTTGCTATTTGGCTTTATAGCCGAGATTGTTTGTAACTTAAACCTAGCTTTAGGTTTCTCTTTTTTAAAGAAGATCAAAGTCGTGGGGCTTCACCCCACACCCGACCAAGGAGGACTGCTCGTCCTATCAAAAACGTCCATGTTAAACTGCCAGCTCGATATCCCTATCTCGTGCTCAAAACGGCCGTTGGCCTTCGCCCTTGGATGCTCCATGATTAGGCATTAAGCGTCCTTATTTCCTTGGGCGATGTATTATTGGTAAATCATTAAGGCATAAAAATTATACCTATCCGATTTTTAGGTGCTATTTTCATAATAAAGTGTCAACAACCAGCATCGGGCTTGTTCAACACTTGGGATAAGGTCACGGCTGGCTACGCGCGGCCTATCCTTATTTGTTATGTTTTACTCACTAAATTCGCTTAGTATTTGTTTTGCTATTCCATCAAGTCCTGGAAACATAGTTTGATGATTGATTCCGAACTGACTTAATTGTTTCCTAAGTTTAGGCTTTTTATCTTTAGGAATTATGATCGTATCACCTGAATACACCTCTATTGAAACATAACTCTTAGGATCACTTAAACTAGCCATTGGGGTCATCTTATTTGGGTAAGGAAAGGCCATAAAACATCCACTTTGAGCGGCTATACGTGTATTTAAATGTTTTGGATAAAATGAAATCAAATGTGGAATTCTATCGATATCATCTGAATCTATATGCCAAGTCTTGGGAACCCTTGAATAGACTGCTCCATCACAGTCATCTTTTTCTTTATCTGATAATGAAAAATATAAGGCAACCAACGGATTTGTAGTCCAGTCTAGTAATGGTGTAGGTAGGCCATGATGCTGTGCATGAATAAGCCACTCTAACTTTGTTGCTGGCGTGAAATTCATATAGGGTGCAGATTGACTTTTGAATCGAGATAATAAAGATTTTTCTAAACTTTCCCAATCACCATAAAGGGTATCGTGATTCTCAAGCTCATAATATAGCCTTCCAATAGCAGGGATTAATTCCCACTCCTTATTAGCCTGCCCCCTATAAATCGTATGCTTAGATTTATCATTCAGGGCATTTATATAGTCTGATATATTCTCGATGTTCATTTAAATGCCCTAAACATAACGTCTTAGTATTTATGCGCTGCGCTGTTTGCAGGGCATAAATCGCTTGTTTGACTTGGCCGCTGCCACATCTATGTCAATTGGTATAAATGATGCTATAGGAATTTGCTTTTTTGCGGTAGCGGTTTTTTATACAGTTTGATGGGTAATCACTTTATAACGTTTTAGCTTTCTCATTATTTTACGCTCACGTATGACTGATGATTGACATTGGTTAACAGTATTTTTGCCCCAGATTCAGGCTGACACTCACGAGAAAACAGGCAGATTTCTTTTGAGATTAACAGCCAACACTGCAACCTCTGGAATTCACATTCCCCTGCGAAATTGTCGAAATATGGAGATAGCTCTTAGTTGTTTGGGGGGGGCCGTGGCGACATTATGGGGTTCTAAGTTGTGTTTTTGGGGGTTAAGGTCTAAATATTAATAGCTTACAGCGATGTTGCTACTAGTGCTTGGCTATGTTTATAGCACTTATTCGTTGTTTGCCTATGCCCAAATCTGCAAAGCCTTTAGATAAGCGTGTGCGAACAAGGCTAACGCTGAGTTGGTTTGGGTTTAATCCTTAATCGACATAATGGAAAAGTATATGAATTCAATCGCTTTAGAGTTCCCTCTGCCAGCCCTTAATTTTCTATTCAGTGTGCCATCAAATGATCCCTTGCAGAGTGATGGCCCATTACTGCCGGTATTTGAACAAGTGCTAAGAGAGTTTCGGACTCGCAGGATCCCCAAACAATTACAGCTTACATTAGTTCTCCCTGCCGATGTTTATCAGCCAGAAATGTTGGCAGAGGTGCAAAGTGCTTGGCTGCGGGCCATTGATAACCAGATTGAGATTGAGACTGCGCGCCTTGGGGAGCTGCGTTTTAGTCGGCGTCGTCATTTGCTTAAAGGTGTTACTATTCTTGCGAGTGCATTAGCCTTGGGGCAACTTGTTGCTAATTATGAAACTGGCTTTTTCCGTACTCTGGCTGAAAGTTTGATCATTGGTGGTTGGGTGGCAGTATGGGTACCCTTAGAAAGGGTTTTTTACACAGGTTGGCCGATTGGTCGCGAGATAGATATTCTTAATTGCCTTAAAGACTGCGATCTGCAATTAAAGCCTTCGGTTTAGCGTTCGAAAATAATCAAGAAGCTATGCATATTAGTGTCAAATATTAGTTATTACCAAAAGTGTTAAACATCAGTTTTTTTAGTTAATACTTCCCAGAGTAAATGTAAGACCATATGGAGAACGGCATGATGGAGCAATCTTTACCCTACAATAACACTAGAGCCGATATTTTTTGGCGCACAGGTGTTGCAAGCGTAGACATAGGAACAGATCTTTTTTGCGATCTTGCCCCTAAGTTATCCATCAATCACGACTCCAAAATATCATCTGCGGGATCATGTTTTGCTCAGCATATAGGTAAATGGTTAATTGATAATAACTACAAATACTTACAGAGTGAACTAAACACTGAGCAAGTCTCCAGTTTTGCCTTTGGTAATCTCTATACCGCGCGTTCTTTCTTGCAGTGGCTAACATTAACACCGACAGAATTAGCCCAATTTAGTATTTATTATGATTGCGAAGCACAACGATTCTTTGACCTTCTCTTGCCCACTGCATCATCGGAAGGTTATGAGAGCCGTGGAGAATTAATGGATTATCGAACTCGGGTGATTAACGAGGCTAAATCTCAAATAGCAAACAGTGATTGTTTTATCTTTACTTTAGGATTAACTGAAGCTTGGACAGATCCTTCAGGTATCTGTTATCCAGTTTGTCCGGGAATAAGAAATGGAAAGTACGACGCTAATACCTATAGGATTAAAGGGCTTAAGTATGATGAAATATATGCAGATCTAACGTCACTATATCTACATTTGCAGTCTATTAATCCCCAGCTTAAGTTAGTGCTAACTGTATCACCCGTGCCGCTGACCGCGACAGCGATGGATAAACACGTTTTGGTCGCGAATAGCTATTCAAAATCGGTACTAAGGGCTGTTGCAGGTGATTTCTGTGACGCGACGCCGGGGTCATCCTATTTTCCCTCTTATGAGATTATCACCGCCACTAATACCCATGATTTTCGATTCCTTAGCAACAGGCGTACTGTGTCAGCCGAAGGGGTTAGTTATGTGATGCGTCATTGGGCTGAGTTGCTCGATGACAATCATGCTAAGCCTGCAGAGCAGTTTGACGCTGACTGCGACGAGGAAATGTTAAACACTCTGCAAAAATTAGCTCAGTCACCACAAATGCAATCCTCTAGCCCTCAACATCTTACCCTTATTGGTGACAGTCACCTTGCAAAGTTAGCTAATGCCTTAGAACGTAAACAAATTCCATTTTGTGGTGGTATGGTCATGAATGGATCAGGGTTTGCTCAGCATAAGTTTTGTTTATCAGAGGATGCAGACATTATGGTCCCTCTGGAGAGTGCTGGTTCGAGGCAATTGTGGCTACAGATTGTGAATAACTTGCAACAAATTAATCATAATGGCACGAGTTCTGAGTCCTGCATTATCACTAATATTGGCCTGCAAACACATCAGACAGTCGCTATGTTTATTCAGTGGGTACAAGAAGTTCGCCCTGAAAAGCTTCATCAGCTGAGTTTAGAGGATTACATAGATTTCTTTCATGTGAAGCTGCAAGATCAAATGACCATTATCTTCAAACTACGTAATCTTGGGCATAGAGTTATCGTGGTATCGGATACTCCTTTCTCACGGTATTTTGAAGAATCACAGCTTATTTCTCCCTTTGTCATGGCCTATATGGATGCACTGAAATATGTTTGGGAACAACTCGGTATCGAGTTTTTTCATGCTGCACGTTGTTTTGAAGAGGAAATTGCTGACCCAGTAAATTACACCTCAACACTAATTTACAGCGATGGTAGTCACGATTGGTCTCACGGAGGTGAAAAGTATTATGATTGGCTTGCGACAAAACTGTTAGAACAGATCTCCTAATTGATTTGAGATGGCTTCAGTTGCATCAGCTATACCTGAGATGCATATCTTGGCCTTGGCATCGGGTTTAGGGGGCTTCTATCAGTCTGTGCCTAAGTTAACTGGATTAAGCACTGGTGTAAAAGTGGCTGTTTGTTAAGTAAAGCCGAAACAAGATTGGTATTCATTGCCCACTCTGCGTAAACTTTCGCACCCGCTTCTTAATCTGGTGCTGTAATGACCTTTCCCGAGCCTTCCTCTTCCCCTGAGTCGTTAACCTTTGCCGAGCTTGGGTTAAATACCGCGTTACTTAAGGCCTTGCCTACAAGGCTTAAACATCCTACTCGGGTGCAGCAATTGGCGATCCCGGCCATTCTTGCGGGGCGGGATTTGTTGGCCTTAGCACAAACCGGTAGCGGTAAAACCTTAGCCTTTGGTTTGCCACTCCTACAACAACTTTTGTTGCAACAGCAAACACAGTTACAGCGCACGAGGTCTATACCGCCCCCAAATGCGCTGGCGTTAGTGCTGGTGCCTACACGGGAATTAGCGCTGCAAGTGACCGAAGCGCTGCGAGCGATTGCGAGTCAATTATCCGTATCGGCGCCTTTACATATTCAGCTTCTGTGTGGCGGCGTCGCCTTGGAAGACCAATTAGTCGAACTCACTGTCAAGCCGCAGCTGTTAGTGGCGACCCCCGGGCGTTTACTGGATTTATGTAAGCAATCCCACATTAGCCTCGATTCGATAAAACATCTGGTGCTGGATGAAGCTGACCGTCTGTTGGAAATGGGGTTTTGGCCCGATGTGCAAAAGCTGCTGGCGTTTATGCCTAAGCTCAAGCAAAGCTCGTTGTTTTCTGCCACGCTGCCCGAGGCTTTGGCTGCATTGGCGGGCAAACTATTGGTCAATGATCCGCTACGGGTCGAAGCCCACAAGGTCAATTCAGTGGTTGCTGAAATCCAAGAGCGGCTTTATTTAGTCAATAAGGGCAGCAAAGCGCAGGCATTGATTGCGCTGTTAAAACAATATCAATGGCCGCAGGTGTTGGTGTTTATTAGCGCCCGTGATGATGCCGATGCCATAGCTAAACGACTCGCCAAGGCGGGGATAAAAGCTGCCGCGCTGCACGGTGAAAAAGATCAAACCGTGCGTAGCCAAACCTTGGCCGACTTTAAAGCCAATCGCATTCAAGTATTAGTGGCGACGGATTTGATGGCGCGCGGCATTCATATCGATGCCTTACCTGTGGTCATCAACTTAGATTTACCCATGAGCGCACCTGTGTATGTGCACCGCATTGGCCGCACCGCCCGAGCAGGTGAAAAAGGGTTGGCGATTTCCCTCGTGTGCCACGGTGAAATGGCTACTCTAACGGCGATCAGAAGCTTAACTGCGCGGGAGTTACCGCTGGCATTATTGGTCGATTTTCCGGTAACGGATAAACCGAGTGAAAAAGTCAGTGATAGCGCTGCGGATGGCAAGGTTGAGCGTAAGCGACCACCGCGGGATAAACAGGCGAATCGTCGCAGCATTAATAAACACAGTGCCAAAGCATTTAAAGGTAAGCGCTGAGTTTGGAGTTATTCATAGCATCCTAGCTCGGCGCGCAACTATCGCTGAACCGATAACAGAATAAAGCTCATTGGCTGCTATTAACCTTTTCGCTCAGGGTGTAACTTAGTGACTTATTTATATTAAGGGTTCTAAGCTATGGGTTCGACATTAGCGTTAAGTAAAGCACTTCATAAAATGGTGAATAACGGTTTAATGACCGAGCACTTTATGCTGCGTCCCTTCCAGCGAGCGGATCTCGAAGCCTTTACCGCCTATCGAGCCGATCCTAAGGTCGCGAAATATCAAAGCTGGGCTGATTACTCTTATAGTGACGCACTCGCGTTGTTCGAGAAGATGGATTATGCGCAATTTGGTGCGGCGGATACTTGGTTTCAACTTGCAATAGTCACGGTAGCGTCGGGAGCGACATCGACCACTTTAGTTGGCGATCTGGCGCTGCATTTTATCGATGAGCAGCAGGTGGAGATTGGCTTTACGATTGCGCCTGAGCATCAAGGTAAAAATGTCGCTTTTGAGGCAGTTAGCGCATTACTCGATTACCTCTTTATTGAACTACATAAGCATAGAGTCATTGCCATCACAGACGCACAAAATCTAGCCTCTTGCCGCTTACTCGAAAAACTCCACTTTAGACGCGAAGCCCATTATGTGAAAAACATCTTCTTTAAGGGCGCGTGGGGCGATGAGTATCTCTACGCCTTATTAAAAGAGGAATATTAATCCTTACGGTGACGTCGGCGCAGCAAAATGGTTAATGCGCTGCCCTATGTGTTTCTCCATTTGGCTTATCTTGTCTATCTCAGTAAAATCCTTCCATTAGTTGGGCCTGTACTGGCCTAAGGATCTTCACGCCCGCCATGGGATTTAAGGAGTGTCACATGAAATCAATGCGTTTAGGCTTAGTGGGTTTGGCTGCCGTGGTAGGGTTATCGGCCTGCGCGACCACAAAATCGCCCACAGGTCGGGGGCAAACTTTGCTCTATTCGTCGGCGCAGATGCAGCAGATGGGTGATGCTTCTTTTGAGGAAATGAAAAAGCAGCAAAAGGTGAGTAGCGATAAAAAGCTGACCCAATACGTGAATTGTGTCGCCAATCGGGTGACGGCAGTGTTGCCGGACCAAACCCAGCGCTGGGATGTGGTGTTATTTGACTCAGAGCAAGTTAACGCCTTTGCTTTGCCGGGCGGCCATATAGGGGTTTATACCGGATTGCTCAAGGTGGCTAATACGCCAGACCAATTAGCCACGGTTTTGGGCCATGAGGTTGCCCATGTGTTGGCCCAACATGGTAATGAGCAGGTTTCCCGTGGGCAATTAACTGGAGTAGGGATGAAAATCGCCGATGTGGCGCTAGGCGCTAGCGGCGTGTCAAACCGTGATTTATATATGTCGGCATTGGGACTAGGCGCTCAGGTTGGGGTACTTTTACCCTTTGGCCGAGCCCAGGAAAGCGAAGCCGATATTATGGGATTAGAGCTAATGGCGCGTGCGGGATTTGACCCAGCTCAAAGTGTTGCTCTCTGGCGCAATATGGCTAAGGCTGGCGGTAGCCAAGGGCCAGAATTGCTCTCGACCCATCCATCGAACAGTAATCGCATCGAGCAGTTGGAGCAATTACAAGGGCAGATGCAACCTATGTATCAAAGTGCTAAGACGCAGGTTAAAAACCAATGTGTTGCACCTAAATAAAGTGAACGATTGTGCTTAAAATGTGCCTGTCAGTTCGAGATATCATGCTTAAAATCCCTAACGCGAGTAAGTCAATTAGGCATGAGTGATAGATAAATACGCATTAGCCGCGTGAAAATTCGCAAAAAATTAAATAAGCAGTCAGTTTAGCGGCATAGGCTTTGGAACTATGGTAAACTGGCGCGCAAAATTCCATTGAACATTGAGAGTCGTTAATTATGTCTGATAAATTCAGTACTGTTGAGCAGCAAGCAAGTTACGGTGTAGGCCGTCAAATGGGCGAGCAACTGGCCGCCAATTCCTTTGATGGCGTGGACATTCCAGCCGTTCAAGCGGGTTTAGCCGATGCGTTTGCTGGTGCTGAAAGTGCTGTATCTATGCAGGATCTGCAAGTTGCATTCACTGAAATTAGCCGTCGTATTCAAGCCGCTCAAGAACAAGCCGCTGCAGCCGCATCCGCTGAAGGCGAAACCTTCCTCGCTGAAAATGCTAAGCGTGATGGCGTGACTGTGACTGAATCTGGCCTGCAGTATGAAGTATTAGTTCAAGGTAATGGTGCTAAACCTACCTACGAAGATACAGTGCGTACTCACTACCATGGTTCTTTTATCAATGGTGACGTATTTGATAGCTCAGTTGCCCGCGGTCAACCAGCAGAATTCCCAGTATCTGGGGTTATTGCGGGTTGGACTGAAGCACTGCAACTGATGCCAGTAGGCACTAAGTTAAAATTATACGTACCACATCATTTAGCCTACGGTGAGCGTGGCGCGGGGGCTTCTATTCCTCCATACTCAACTTTAGTATTTGAAGTTGAGTTGTTAGACATAGTCTAATGTGATTGAAACGCCTAAGCCTGTCTTAGGCGTTTTCTTATGGGCTAGATGAACTGTGTTGAGGAGATTGAAATGGGTGGACAAGTGAGAGTTGCCATCGTCGGTGCGGGTGGTCGCATGGGACGCACTCTTATTGAAGCGGCTTACAATCACGACCATATTTTGCTGGGCGCCGCCATTGAGCGTGCGGGTTCGAGCCTAGTGGGCGTGGATGCGGGTGAGCTTGTTGGCATAGGTAAGTTGAATGTCATTATTATGGATTCGCTCGATTACGCGACCGATGACTTTGATGTCTTAATTGATTTCACCGCGCCAGAAGCCAGTATTGTCCATTTAGACTGGTGTGTTCGCCATAAGAAAGCCATGGTGATCGGCACAACCGGTTTCAATCATGCTCAAAAAGAACAGATTAATGCCTTTACCGAACAAACCCCTGTGGTGATGGCGCCGAATATGTCTGTTGGCGTTAACCTGATGTGGAAATTGCTCGAGTTGGCCGCTGAAGTCATGGGTGATTACACCGATATCGAAATTATCGAAGGTCATCACAGACACAAAAAAGATGCGCCGTCGGGCACCGCCCTGAAAATGGGGGAAGTGATCGCTAAAACCTTAGGCCGCGATCTTGAGAAATGTGCCGTATACGGCCGCGAAGGAATTACCGGTGAACGTGACCGTGAAACTATCGGTTTTGCGACCATTCGTGCCGGTGATTTAGTGGGCGAACATACCGCCATGTTTGCCGATATCGGTGAGCGCTTAGAGATCACCCATAAAGCCTCGAGTCGTATGACCTTTGCTAACGGCGCTATGCGTGCCGCCCGCTGGCTCGTGGAGCAAAAACCGGGCTTGTATGATATGCAGCAGGTATTAGGTTTGAATTAATATTAAAAACGCCGATATGGCGTTTTTTTTTGCACCCAGTTACCAATGGGTAGACGGTTTCGCGTTTTTCCTGTAAACTCGCTGGAATTTGTCAAAATTTCGTAAATCAGCGGAAATTGGTATCTTAACATAACATAAAAACATTATATTTCAGTGGCTTGGCTCTTTATGGAGGTCGCGTTGACAAAGTCTGCCTTACTCGTACTCGAAGATGGAACCGTATTCACTGGCACAGCAATTGGTGCCGATGGACTCTCTGTTGGTGAAGTTGTTTTTAACACTTCCATGACAGGATACCAAGAAATTTTAACTGATCCATCCTACTCACGCCAGATTGTAACTTTAACCTACCCTCACATTGGTAATACTGGTACCAATAATGAAGACGTCGAATCCAATGGGGTTCATGCTTGTGGTTTAATCATTCGCGATCTTCCACTCGTAGCAAGTAGTTTCCGTAATCAACAAACCTTAAGCGATTATCTCAAAGCGAACAATGTCGTTGGCATAGCAGATATCGATACCCGCAAGTTAACGCGTATTCTCCGTGAAAAAGGTGCCCAAGCTGGTTGTATTATGGCGGGTGCTGACTTAGATGAAGCCAAAGCCCTTGCCGCTGCTAAAGCCTTCCCCGGTTTGAAAGGCATGGATTTAGCGAAAGAAGTCACCACAGATAAAACCTATCAATGGCGTAAAGGCAGTTGGCGTTTAGTCGGTGGTTTACCAGCAGACACGCCAGTAGAAGAACTTAAATACAAAGTGGTTGCCTACGACTACGGTATTAAGCAAAACATTCTGCGTATGCTAGTGGACCGCGGTTGCGACGTCACAGTGGTGCCAGCTAAAACCTCGGCAGCTGAAGTGTTAGCGATGAACCCTGACGGTGTGTTCCTCTCTAACGGCCCTGGCGATCCAGAGCCATGTGATTATGCCATTGAAGCGATTCAACAAATCCTCAAAACCGAGATACCGATTTTCGGTATCTGTTTAGGCCATCAGTTATTGGCTCTGGCATCGGGCGCGAAAACCTTAAAGATGAAGTTTGGCCACCACGGTGCCAACCACCCAGTGAGCAATATCGAGCAAGGTAATGTGATGATCACCAGTCAAAACCACGGTTTTGCTGCCGATGAAACGACTTTACCCGCCAACATTAAAGTGACCCATAAGTCGCTGTTTGATGGTTCACTGCAAGGTATCCATCGTACGGATAAACCTGCGTTTAGCTTCCAGGGTCACCCCGAAGCGAGCCCAGGCCCGACCGATGCAGCCCCGCTGTTCGATCACTTTATCGAGCTTATCGACATATACCGTCAGAACGCCAAGTAGTACGCTAGCTAGGAGAAGAGAAGAGCAATGCCAAAACGTACAGATATAAAGAGTATTCTTATCCTAGGCGCCGGTCCGATTGTTATTGGTCAGGCATGTGAGTTTGATTATTCAGGCGCACAGGCGTGTAAAGCGCTGCGTGAAGAAGGTTACCGCGTCATTCTAGTGAACTCTAACCCTGCCACTATTATGACTGACCCTGAAATGGCCGATGCGACCTATATCGAGCCAATCCACTGGGAAGTGGTGCGTAACATTATCGCCAAAGAACGCCCTGACGCGATTCTGCCAACTATGGGCGGCCAAACCGCACTGAACTGCGCCCTAGAGCTTGAAGCTAAAGGTGTGCTGGCTGAATTTAACGTTGAAATGATCGGTGCGACCGCTGACGCGATTGATAAAGCAGAAGACCGTAGCCGTTTCGACAAAGCCATGAAGAGCATTGGCTTAGAGTGTCCACGTGCGGGCATCGCCCACAGCATGGAAGAAGCTTACGGCGTACTCGACCAAGTGGGTTTCCCTTGTATTATCCGTCCATCCTTTACTATGGGTGGCTCGGGTGGCGGTATCGCCTATAACAAGGAAGAGTTTGAAGAAATCTGTTCCCAGGGTCTCGATTTATCGCCAACCAAAGAACTGCTAATCGATGAAAGCTTAATCGGTTGGAAAGAGTACGAGATGGAAGTGGTCCGTGACCGCAACGACAACTGCATCATCGTCTGTTCTATCGAAAACTTCGATCCTATGGGCGTACACACCGGCGACTCAATTACCGTTGCGCCAGCACAAACCCTGACCGACAAAGAATACCAATTGATGCGCAACGCCTCTATGGCCGTACTGCGTGAGATTGGGGTTGAAACGGGCGGTTCGAACGTACAGTTTGGTATTAATCCGCTAGATGGCCGTATGGTCATCATCGAGATGAACCCAAGGGTATCGCGCTCATCGGCATTAGCATCGAAGGCAACGGGTTTCCCTATTGCGAAAATCGCCGCTAAGTTAGCGGTCGGTTTCACCCTCGATGAGCTGATGAACGACATTACCGGTGGCCGTACGCCAGCGTCATTCGAGCCTGCAATCGACTACGTGGTGACTAAAGTGCCACGCTTTAACTTTGAAAAGTTTGCGGGTTCTAACGATCGTCTAACCACGCAGATGAAATCTGTCGGTGAAGTGATGGCCATTGGCCGTACCTTCCAAGAGTCACTGCAAAAAGCCCTGCGCGGTTTAGAAGTAAGCCGCCATGGTTTAGACCCTATCACAGATATGACTAAGCCCGAGGCTATGTCACGCATTCGCCTCGAGCTGAAAGAGCCCGGCTGTGATCGTATTTGGTACATTGCCGATGCGATGCGCGCAGGTCTTGGCCTAGATGAGATCTTCCGTCTGACCAATATCGACCCATGGTTCTTAGTTCAAATCGAAGAGCTTGTCCAGCTAGAAGGCCAAGTGGCCGAAGCGGGCCTTGCGGGCTTAAACGAAGATTTACTGCGCAAACTCAAGCGTAAAGGCTTTGCCGATGCGCGTCTGGCCGATGTATTAGGCGTGAGCGAAGCCGAAGTACGTAAGCTGCGCGACCGCTTCAATCTGCACCCTGTCTACAAGCGCGTGGATACCTGTGCGGCCGAATTTGCCACAGACACGGCTTATATGTACTCAACCTATGAGGAAGAGTGCGAAGCTAATCCTTCAAACCGTGACAAAATCATGGTGTTAGGTGGTGGTCCAAACCGTATTGGCCAAGGTATCGAGTTCGACTATTGCTGTGTGCACGCGGCGCTAGCGCTACGTGAAGACGGTTATGAAACCATCATGGTCAACTGTAACCCTGAAACCGTTTCCACCGATTACGACACTTCAGACCGTCTGTACTTTGAACCAGTCACACTGGAAGACGTGTTAGAAATCGTCCGTATCGAGAAGCCAAAGGGCGTTATCGTACAGTACGGTGGCCAAACTCCGCTGAAACTGGCCCGTGCCCTTGAAGCCGCAGGCGTGCCAATTATCGGTACTAGCCCTGATGCGATTGACCGCGCGGAAGACCGTGAACGTTTCCAGCAGGCGATTCAACGCTTAGAGATGAAGCAGCCCGAAAACGATACCGTTACCACCGTAGAAGGTGCTGTGATTGCCGCCGAGCGTATCGGTTATCCGTTAGTGGTGCGTCCATCCTACGTATTGGGCGGCCGCGCGATGGAAATCGTGTACGACCAACAGGACTTACTGCGTTACTTCAACGAAGCCGTGAGCGTGTCAAACGCTTCGCCAGTGCTGCTCGATCGCTTCTTAGATGATGCCATCGAAGTGGATATCGACGCAGTCTGTGACGGTGAAACTGTGGTTATCGGCGCCATTATGGAGCATATCGAGCAGGCGGGTGTGCACTCGGGTGACTCTGGTTGCTCACTGCCACCGTACACCTTAAGTCAAGAAATCCAAGATCGCATGCGCGTTCAAGTCGGCAAATTGGCGATGGAACTGGGTGTTATTGGTCTGATGAACGTGCAGTTTGCCGTGAAAGATAACGAAATCTACATGATTGAAGTTAACCCACGCGCCGCCCGTACCGTGCCATTTGTCTCCAAAGCGACCGGTGTGCCTTTAGCTAAGATTGCCGCCCGTGTGATGGCAGGTCAAAGCTTGAAGTCGCAAAACTTTACTCAGGAAGTGATCCCACCTTTCTACTCAGTGAAGGAAGTGGTATTGCCCTTTAACAAGTTCCCCGGTGTTGACCCACTGTTAGGCCCTGAAATGCGCTCTACCGGTGAAGTCATGGGCGTGGGCGATACCTTCGCCGAAGCCTATGCTAAGGCGCAGTTAGGGGCGACTTCTGAGGTGCCTAAATCGGGTCGTGCGTTATTGTCTGTGCGTAACAGCGATAAGAAACGCGTTGCCGATTTAGCGGCTAAGTTAATTGAGCTGGGTTACCAAATCGATGCTACCCACGGTACTGCGGTTATCCTCGGTGAAGCGGGTATCAACCCTCGCTTAGTGAATAAGGTGCACGAAGGTCGTCCACACATTCTCGATCGCATCAAGAATGGTGAATACACTTATATCGTCAACACCACCGAAGGTCGTCAAGCGATTGAAGATTCTCGTCAATTGCGCCGTGGTGCACTGCGTTACAAAGTGAACTACACCACGACCATGAACGCCGCATTTGCCACTTGTATGGCCCATGCTGCCGATGACCGTACTAATGTGACTTCGGTACAAGAGCTACATCAGCGCGTACTGGCTAAATAAGTCTGACTATTAATGCTCGTCAATAAGGCCGTATAACCTAAGTTATACGGCCTTATTATTTAGGCCTGTGTTTGTTTTACTCAATTTTTGAGTTTGTTTTATTGAGTTTTTTCAGCTTGTTTTGAATATGACTTAGCTCATTTTATTTCCCATTTAGGTTGCTTGAAAAACTATGTCAGCTCCAACCGATAGCCTTGCCAAAGTCGATACTTTTATTGCGCCGCCCTGTGAGGGCCAGATTAAGATCCTTTATCAAGATAGTGATATTTTACTGATAGATAAGCCGAGCGGCTTATTGAGCCTATCGGGGAAGAATCCGCTCAACTTAGACTCGGTACATTATCGTTTAGTGCAGGATTTTCCGAGTGCCACCTTAGTGCACAGGCTCGATTTTGGTACTTCGGGGATCATGCTGGTAGCGCGCAGTAAAACCGTGAATGGCTTGCTGACTAAGCAGTTTCAGGCTCGCACTCTTGAGAAGCGTTATACCGCCTTGCTCCATGGGCATGTCGCCGCTGACAGCGGGGTGATTAATCTGCCGATCGCTAAGGATATCGAGCATTTCCCATTGCAGAAGATTTGCCATAGCACAGGCAAAGCTGCGATCAGCGAATATCGAGTGCTGGAACGATTAAGCGAGCCTTTTGCCACTCGGGTCGAGTTTACCCCCGTTTCTGGCCGCACCCATCAACTTCGGCTCCACAGCCAGCAATTGGGCCATTCGATTTTAGGATGCGATCTCTATGGCGGTGTGGGGGAGAAGGTGGCTGACACAGTTTATGCGGACACGGTTGATGCGCACGGGCTTGGTACAACTAAGATAACCAATCACAGCAGATTAATGCTGCATGCGACCCGCTTAGCCTTCGACCATCCAATAACGGGTGAGCGTATCGATTGGATATGCGACTGTCCTTTCTAAGAGGTTTATTCTAAGAGCTCCTTTCTCAGAGCAATAGGTGGGTCAAAAAGATTCGATTTAGTGGCTAAGCCCAATTCGCTCGGTTTGCATCGGTGGGGCATCCTTGGGGAGCCAAGTGTGGTAAATCGTTGCGAAAGTACCGTCCGCTTTCATCGCTTCGAGGCTGGTTTTCCATTGCTCGATCACATCATTGGGTGTGCCCTTTGAAAAGGCAAGATACAGATGATTGGCACTGATGGTATAGAGGGACTCGACATCATCAATACTGGCACCCGCTTCGGCAAGAATGCTCGGTGCGGTGAGATTGGCATTACACCAAAGATCGATGCGATGTTTCATCAATTGCTTTGCACTCAATAGCGGAGTCGATGAGGCGGCAATATTGCTAAAACCACGTTCAATGAGTAATTGTTCCTCCACCGAGGCGCGATAGACGCCTATCGCCTTAGCCGTTTTGGCATCATCTAGGGTAGTGATTTTTATACCGCTATTTTTTAAGGCATAAAAATTAGTCGTGCCGACGGCAACTGGCCCTATCATAGTAAACATCTGTTCCCTTTCGGCCGTGCGCGTCATAGTAAACAGGACTGTATTGGGCTGTTCGGTTAGTATTTTCCAGCCCCTAGCCCAAGGTACGACCCTGATAGGATCTGAGTTTTTGATACGCTGTTGAATTTCTTCTACGACCTGTACCGCTAAACCTGTGGGTTTACCATCGATGGAAAAACTGATCGGCGACCATTCTTCGGTATAGATATTCAGCTGTTGCGCGCTAAGGGGAAGTGCACAGAAGAGAAAAATAGTGAGCAAAATACCTGTGACAAATTTCATTAATAACCCTAAAAATTAGAATGTTACAATTGAGTCTCACAGCTTGCTCTCATGCTATTAAAGATGAGATGCCTTCGGCTATCAAGTAGAACTTTTGCTTATTTTTGTAAATTGCAATTATGGATTGGATTTATTCCCACTGAAGAGCACGGGCATTGCGCTCTTCAGTGGGGTACTAAGGCTTAGAAACAGCGGTTTAGAAGCGGTGTTATTTAGGCCCGATACACATCCCGCATAAGATTATCTAGGCAATGGACAACGCGCATACTGGCATCTTCCATAAGGTGCAGTTGTTTCACCATCTCAGGCAGATGACCCTTTTGCCTGGCGTTGAGCGCCGCTTTACCCGCCTCATGCACCGCCTTATGTGGTGCATCTAAGGCCTTGAAGTTACTCAAATGCTGATAATGTTCAGCCCCAAATCCTTTGAAATACCATTGCCCTAAGCGACACTCTGTATGCGAGTTTACATCGTGACTATGCTTTGGTTTTTCAATCAGTTGATATACGTTACTCTTCCAAACCGCATGGTCGAGTTTAGTGGTATTTAAGAAAGAGGCTGTGGCGGCGTTATGGATAACCTGTTGCATTTTTTTAGAGCGCTGCAATACGTCTTCCACCACTTGGCCTATCTGGGTGGATGATGAGGCGACATCCATAGCACTGCTTTGATTATTATGAACAATCTCTTTAATACTCGCTGCTTGAGTGACAATTTGCTTGACGAGTTTTTCAATTTGGCTGCTGGCCTCATGGGCTTTACTCGCCAGTTGGCGCACTTCATCGGCGACCACGGCAAAGCCCCGTCCCGCTTCGCCCGCCCTGGCGGCTTCGATGGCGGCATTTAATGCTAGAAGGTTAGTTTGTTCTGAAATGCCTTGAATTGCCGCGACAAATTGGTTGATCGATGAGGTGGTTGTATCTAGTTCGGTCACGGCTTTCATGCTGCCCATGGCCTGCTCATTAATATAAGTCGCCCTATTGCCTAAGCTCACGATGGCGACACGGGTCTGATCGAAAATTTTATCGAGTTCTGACAGTTCTTCTTGTTCGGCGGTGAGTAATTCAGCGCTTTGGGCTAGGCCATCGCGCACCGCATGTAGCATCTCGCCCCCCTGGTTTTGGCAGACAATCACTTCATTAAAAAGATCGGTATTTTGGCGTGATTGTTGCTGCATGGTTTCGTTTTCACGCACCATAGCTTTTAGTTCATCAATTTCGATTTGATGCCTACGCTGCTGCTCGGCGAGTCGTTGCTTGAGTAAACTATTTTCCGATTTGAGCTTGGAATTAAACCACATAAAAACCTCTAAACCTTTGTTAGTATCGTTATGGTTACTGCTTGTTGAATGGCTGTGGATTTACGAATGTTAAGGATAGGTAAAAATTAATCTTATTAGTGAAATATTACCCTATCCCTAGGGTTTATTCTTATATTTTTTGTGGTTATTAGCCGATTTAGCGAGGCGCCAGTTTTTATAGGAAGTTTCTATAGACAGTTGAGAAAGGAAGTTTTTCTGGGAAGCTCGGCCAAGGCAATCGGCAGTGCTCCCCAATGATGTTATCTAAGGCATAGGTAAATCGAGCACCATAGTGGCTATGCCGAAATACACTAATACACCAATAATATCGGCGATGGAGGTGATCAGTGGCGCACTCGCCGCCGCAGGATCCATCTTTAACTTGCTCAGCAGGAAGGGTAGAGACATACCAATCAAGCTGCCAATAATCACCACAATTTGCATAGTGAGCGCGACAACCAGAGCGATTTCAGGCCCGCCGCGCCAGAAGCCGAGCAGTGATACGGCCGCGGCCATGCTGGCACCCAGTAAACCCGCCACCAGCAATTCGCGGCTGAGCATAGATAGCCAATCTTTGATTTTAACTTCCCCCGTGGCTAAACCGCGCACCATTAAGGTGGCCGATTGTGAGCCCGCATTGCCACCGCTATCGATAAGTAGCGGTAGGAAGAAGACTAAGGACACATAACTGGCAATGGTATCTTCGAAGAAGGCGATCCCCGCCCCTGAGAAGATATTACCAAAGACTAAAATCACCAGCCAAACCACGCGTTTGCGGTAAAGTAAACCAATGCTGGCGGTCTTAAGGTTATGGTCGATATTGCCGATGGCCGCGGTTTTTGTGAACTCAAGATCCGCCTGTGAGCTGGCAATATCCATAGCATCATCGTAGGTGACGATACCGACGAGTTGGCCTTTACCATTGACCACGGGCAGCGCCATTAAATCGTAATGGGCGATCATCTGCACCGCTTCTTCACGAAAGGCGTTGGCATCGAGTGCTACGGGGTCGGGTTTCATAAAATCGACCACTCGCTCGTGTGGCTGTGCCAGCAATAGCTGCCTTAGAGACACAGTTCCTATTAAGCGGCCTAACATATCAACCACATAGGTTTGATAAATGGTTTCCTTATCGGCGGCCTCAGTGCGTAGAGTCTCAATTGCTTCTGCCGCGGTATGGCGGCTATTAAGTAATGTGTAATCCGAGGTCATGACAGCGCCGACCTTGGCTTTATCATAGGCGGCAAGGGTGCGCATATCTTCCCGCTTAGCCAAGGCTAGGGCAGGTAAAATCGCCGCTTGCTGGGGTTCATCGAGCAAATTGTAAAGGTCGGCACGTTCATCGGCCGCCATATGCACCAGTAGCGCCGAAAGCGTGGTTTTATCTAACTGCTGCACTAAGCTTGCCTGGAGTTCGTCGCTCAGGTAACGAAACAGATTGGCGCAAATCTTAGGCGTTGCCAGTTGCAACAATAGGACTTGCTGAGCTTGATTAAAGACGTTAAATACGGCGGCAATATCGGCAGGATGGCGTTTTTCGGCTAATTCAGCCATGGCGCTGGCGCTGCGCTGCTCGACAATCATCTGTAGATTATGAATGATTTGTTTAGTGTTGTTTGTGCTGTTATTCATGTTCATAGTTCATTCTCTCAACGATCTAGTGACCAAAGTAAAAGGTGATATCTGCGCCAAGTTGCAGCGCGTTGCCGCTAAGGGCATTGCCTAGGCTCAATTCCAGCTGTAGCTGTCGTTGCGGCGTGTGTTGATAGGCGAGCTGATAGGCTGGATTACTCAACTCTTTTTGGTAAAGCTCGGCTATCACGCGGTGATGGCTATTGAGTTCATAGGCCGCCGCGATACCCGCCAATAATTGGGTTGACTCATTAAATCCATGGGTTAAACCTAAATTGGCATAGAGACTGACATCGGAGTCGCCTAAGGTTTTGCCTACTATGCCGAACATTTCGGTGGTAAATTCGTTACTGGTATCAAGGTTTTTTTGCAGATTGATCACCATAGCACTGTGCCAATCGTCCTGCTGCCGATCTGAATCCGAACCTGAATCTGAGTAAGAGCTTAAGTTGAGCGGCAGCTTGATACCGACTTCAGCCTGCTCCTCACGAATAGCGTCATTGGCATTGGACGCTAAGCCTAAATGCCATTCCCATTGATTGCGGCTGCAAGTCGTGGCTGCGTTAAATTGTGGGCGAGCATGATCCGACCTAGGTTGTTGCCAGCCCATTTCTAATTCACAGCGATCCGCAAGGGCGGGGTCATCCACTTCGAGGTGCGATGCCGCCGCACTCATGCTGTAGTACAAGCTGATGCTTGCACAGGATAAAGATCGTAAAATGAACGCGTTATTTATATAAGCCATGGTTAGGCTCCTCAGATGTAAACCCTTAAGTAAAAACCTTCAGGGGTAAACGAAGTCTACTGAGGCAAAAACTTGCTTTGAGATGCAAAAAATACACATAACCCAACCCCAGCGGACATGCTGGAATAGCGAAAAGCGCAGCCATAGGCCTAGGCTTTACGGTTTGTGATTAATATTTGGGGGGGCGGAGTGAAGAATGGTTCACACTACTACCCTGCTTAGCAGGTAGCAGCAATTATTGCGGGCTAGTGCTAGGCGTTAAATCCTGTCTTTTGGACAGGGCATCTACTGTCGCTTATGTGTGTGCCCACAGTGGGTCTCCGCAATGATGAAAAGTGGCTTGATTTTAAGGGACTCAAATTGAAAGTCAACCGCACAAAAGATTACATATGTTTTTGTTTGAATTTATATTTTAAACAAAAGTTAACACTTATGTAATGCTGGATTTGGTGTGAATTTATTGCGGCGATTGATTGTTTTTTGTGCTTGCAAGGTTGTTGGTATGTTTTTTAAATTGAGTTTTGCTGATAAGCCAAAGGGAACATAAATATCCACCGCCGTATTCAGATTGAGAGGTATTAAGCTGTGACACATGATATCGATGAGCCAAAGTTAAAGATGGCAGCAGTTCCCCATACTAGGGCGGCCAATATTAAGATCGCCAGTATCAATCTGTTTAATTTTATTGAACCGCCTTTGGCCTACTACGATTTTGAAAATATCTATAGCCATGGCCAGTGGCAGAAAAAGTGCCAGTGGTTGAGTGAGTTTCTCACCCATCGCCAGCCCGATATTGTCGGATTTCAAGAAGTATTTAGCCCTGAGCCGCTAAAGCGAATCACCAGCGAGCAAGGTTTAGTGCATTTTGCGATTGTCGATGAGCCCACGCTTATCAGTGATTACATTTATCGCAGCCCTGTGGTCGCGCTTGCCTCCCGTTATCCCATAGTGGCAGTCAGCAGTGTTGAGCCTGATGCGCGCTTAGTAGCGGCCATGGGATTATCGAGTGAATTTGCCTTTAGCCGCAAGGTGCTGCGGGCAACCATTGAAGTGCCGCAAATAGGTTTGTGCGATTTCTATGTGGTGCACTTTAAATCAAAACGCGCGGGATTAGCCCTCGAGCCTAAGCCATTTGAGCATCAGCCCCTGGGTGTAGACAATGTGGCACCCACAGCAAGCATGAAGCTGCATTCAGAAACCCAATTACTCACAGAGCAAGCCCTAGGCCGCTGGGCATCCACCATGCAGCGCGGCGCGGAAGCCGCATTATTATTCAATGGCATATTGGTACGCAGACAAGTATCTAAACATCCCGTTATCCTGATGGGTGACTTTAATGACAGCCTGACGATGGGCGCCTTAGATGCGTTAACGATACAGGGCGAGAGCATTCACAGTAATGATATTAAAGCCGCTGGCCTTGGGCATTTATCGGATGCGGCATTGTCTGCGGTGTTTGTCCAGTATCAGCTTAAGGATGCCTATGAGTTATTTATTGAAGCGAATTTGAGGGACAGTTTGACTGGCAATGCCGCTTACCATAGGGAACACAGGGCTGCGACCCATTACTATGGCCCTAAGGGTTCAGTGCTGGATTATATTTTGCTTTCGAGCGAGTTTGATGCGAGCCATGGCCGCAGTTTGGCGCAAGTCATCGATTATCAGACCTGCGATAGGCACTTAGTCAGACCCGAATATGAGCGCGATGCCTACAGCACAGACCATGCGCCTGTGATTGTTGAACTAGCACTGCGCAGCTAAATTCGCGTGTTCACGACTTATTCGTCCGATCCCAACCTTATTTAGCATGAATATCATTCAGAGTTAACCGCTAAAATAAGGTATGATCGACACCCCGTGGATGATGGTAAATAAGCGCTGCGGCGCCTTCGGTACTCGCACTTAGGTGACATTGGGTATATCATCCGCTTCCCATTTTTAGACTGCAGCCATTTTCAACGGCGGCTATTCTACAGGCAGAGTATTTTACAGGCAGACTATGGCTATCAGGATCAAACTTAAACCCGGGCGCGAGAAATCGCTCGAACGCCACCACCCTTGGGTATTTTCTAATGCGATTCATAACATTAAGGGAAAACCAGCAGCGGGTGAAACCGTGGATGTGGTTGCCCATGATGGCCATTGGTTGGGCCGTGGTGCTTGGTCTCCAGAGTCTCAAATCCAAGTGCGGATTTGGACCTTCGATCGCGAAGAAGAAATTGATCGCGCGTTTTTTGCCAGACGTTTACAGCGAGCGCAAATTGGCCGTAATGACTTAATCCGCGAGCAAGGTTTAACGGGTTATCGTTTAGTGGCCGCCGAGTCCGATGGTTTACCTGGGATCACAATTGATAAATACGCCAATGTGTTGGTGTGTCAGTTACTGAGCACTGGTGCGGATTTATGGCGCGATACCTTAGTCGAGCTATTGGCCGAGCAATATCCTGATTGCGCTATCTATGAGCGCTCCGATGTGGATTCCCGCAAGAAAGAAGGCCTACTGCCTGTGACGGGGTTACTGCATGGCACTCTGCCCGAAATGCCGGTGATTATTGAAGAAAATGGTATCAAGATTGCTGTCGATGTGACGAAAGGGCATAAGACCGGTTTCTATCTCGATCAACGGGATAACCGTGCCATCGCCGCTCGTTTTGTGAAAGATAAATCGGTATTGAACTGTTTTTGCTACACAGGCACTTTTGGTCTGTACGCCGCCAAAGCGGGCGCAGCCAGTATTGAAAACGTCGATGTGTCTTCTTTAGCCTTAGCGACTGCCCGCCTCAATATGCAAGTGAACGGTTTGAGTGATGACAATGTGCATTACAACGAAGCCGATGTGTTCAAGTTGCTGCGCCAATACCGTGATGAAGGCAAGACCTTCGATGTGATCGTACTCGACCCACCTAAGTTTGCCGATAATAAAGCGCAGTTAAACGGTGCCTGTCGTGGCTATAAAGATATCAATATGATTGCATTGCAGTTATTGAATCCGGGCGGGGTGTTATTGACCTTCTCTTGCTCGGGATTAATGCCGGCGGATCTGTTTCAAAAAATCGTGGCCGATGCTGCGCTGGATGCGAAACGCGAAATTCAGTTTATCGAACGCTTGAGCCAAGCGAGCGATCACCCAATAGGTAGCGCCTTCCCCGAAGGATTCTACTTAAAAGGTCTAGTCGCTAGAGCTTGGTAAGAATTGCACCATAAAAAATGCCAGCCCTAGAATAAAGTGGCTGGCATTTTTATCGCGTATTTTTGCGAAAGTTTTTACACTTCACTTATTAGACTGTAAAGGTTTTTACGCCATCAGGGGTGCCAACGAGTAACACATCTGCGCCGCGTTTAGCGAACAGACCGTTAGTCACAACGCCGACTATCTCATTGATCTGGCTTTCCAATTCCTTTGGATTAAGGATCTTAAGATTGTACACATCGAGGATCACGTTGCCGTTATCGGTTACAACGCCTTCACGGTACACAGGATCGCCGCCCAACTTAACCAGTTGACGTGCCACATAGGAGCGCGCCATCGGAATGACTTCAACTGGCAGTGGGAATTCACCAAGAATATCGACTTGCTTAGTGTTATCGACGATACAGATAAACTTCTCAGCCACAGCCGCGACAATTTTCTCACGGGTTAATGCTGCGCCGCCGCCTTTGATCATGTCCATATGGCCGTTGATCTCATCGGCACCGTCCACATAGACAGATAAACGATCGACACTGTTTAAGTCATAAACGGGAATACCCAGCGCCTTCATCTTCTGAGTGGATGCCTCAGAGCTAGAGACGGCGCCTTCGATATCGGCTTTCATGGTCGCCAGGGCATCGATAAAGTGATTCACAGTCGAACCTGTACCAACACCGACAATGCTGTCTTTTTCAACGTACTTAAGTGCGGCCCAGCCGGCTGCTTTTTTCATTTCATCTTGAGTCATGTTGACATCCTGTTAAGGCAAATGAGTAAAAAATTCTGGGCTTAGTATACTCCTTTCCGATAAATAATGCGGCCCAATTCCTATGCCACTGTGATCTCAGTTGCAGACAGGCCTATATAAGAAAGTCCCCCAATACTCTAATTAACTTAAGCAGTTAAGATAAATGCATTTCACTGTACGCATTCAATCTAACTAAGTTACTATGGCAAAAGTTGATTAATTGATTGAAGGGATTACTTATGGCTGGGGCGAGTTTATTGACTTTACTCGATGATATTGCATCCATTTTGGATGATGTCGCGGTAATGAGTAAGGTGGCAGCGAAGAAGACGGCGGGGGTGTTAGGTGACGATTTAGCCCTCAATGCCCAGCAAGTGACTGGGGTGAATGCGGACCGTGAATTACCCGTCATTTGGGCCGTGGCCTTAGGATCGTTTCGCAATAAACTGATTTTAGTGCCAGCGGCCATGTTGATCAGTGCGTTTATTCCCTGGGCAGTGACGCCACTATTGATGTTTGGTGGATTATTTTTGTGTTACGAAGGGTTTGAAAAACTGCATCACAGCTATCTTCATCGAAAAGATCAACCACATGAGAGTCACCAAATTCAGCAGCCAGAAATCACCGACTGGGTTGCCTTTGAGGCCGAAAAAATCAAGGGGGCGATCCGCACCGATTTTGTATTATCGGCGGAAATTATTGCCATTACCTTAGGGATAGTGGCGGATAAGTCCCTGTCGACGCAGTTTCTCACCTTAGCCGCTATCGGCATTGTGATGACCATAGGCGTATATGGTTTAGTCGCCGCCATTGTGAAGATGGACGATGCTGGGTTGTATTTAAGCCAGCGCCAAGGCCAGTCCGTCATCACCCAATTGAATCGTAAACTCGGGTTTGGCCTATTAAGCGCCGCGCCCCTATTAATGAAAAGCTTAACTATTATCGGCACAGCGGCCATGTTTATGGTGGGTGGCGGGATTTTAACCCATGGCCTGCATATCGTTAGTGAGCAAATTCACCATGCGGAACAAGCGGTTGAGGCTGTTAGTGTGGTTGGCCCTGCGCTTGGGCTATTAACACCAAGCATACTTAACGGTTTATTTGGCGTGTTAGCGGGTGCGGTCGCGGTCATCCTGATGACAGGAATACAAAAACTGCGTAGTTAGCCGGGTATATCGACAATCGAAGATTGACCGAACAGGGAAGGGCGACGATGAAGTTAATGAAATACTGTATCTCCCCGAGTAAGTTGGCTTGGTTACGCAAAGAGTTTGGAAAAGATGCTAACGGACTGATTGCGGCGATGGATGCGGCGGGTAAGGCTTATCTCGATAAGCTTAATGCTGTGACCGAGCTGCAAGCGGAAGATATGGCCGTGGACGATGTTGAAAGCACTTGCAAGCCTAAGACCCAGCAGCAAGCGCAGCGTCAGTGGGCGTATTTATGGTTACAACAGCGGGTTGCCTTAGCGACCCGTACCGATGATGCTGAACTGGCGGCATTAGCAGCCTTTGAATTGCAACCGCTTAACATAGAGGTGGTTCAACCATCTGAATTATATTCTGTTTTGGCGCGATTACAGACTGAGCGAGTCTTAGGTTTTGATACTGAAACCCGTGCTAGCTTTGAGCGTGGTGTGCAGCATCCCTTGAGCCTTATCCAAATCGCGACGGCGGACGCTTGCTATCTGTTTCAACATGCCATTCTAGGTGAGCAATTTGCGCAGGTAAAAACCTTGTTAGAAGATGAAAGCATACTCAAAGTTGGCGTTGGCTTACGCGGTGATATGCGGGCGCTTAAGCGGCAATGGGATATTTATGTAGCCCCAACATTAGATTTAAACTGGGCACTGGCACAACTTGGGGCTGATAAGGAGATGGGGACGCGCCAGTTAGTTGCGGCGCTTTTGGGTGTGCGTATCGACAAGCCTCAGAAACTCACCCTATCGAATTGGCAGCAGGTGCCTTTATCTGATGCTCAAATCCATTATGCCGCCGCCGATGCCTTGGCGGCACTCGAGTGTTTCAACGCGTTAATCAGCAAGCTGACCCCCTTTTATCATGCATCGAGTGCCACAAAAGCTGGGCAGTAAATCCCTTTAAGCCTCATGGTGCCATTGGAACAATATTTTGAGGATGCCGAATGAAGTGTAAAACCCAAGATGCCGCAAAGGAAAACATCAGGCCATCACACTCTGATATGAGTTCACAGGGCACCAGTACCTTAGGTTTGATTTACCGCGTGCTGGGCATGTTGATCCTGTTAGGGATGATTACCCTAGGGGTAAATGCCTGGGCTTAGGGATTTTGCGAACATCAGTGCCAGCAGGCAAGAATAAAGGAGAACACTATGTTAGATGCTATTTGTGAACTCGAAACCGAGGATCATTTAATTGCGAGAACGACTTATAGTGTTTTTAAGTTTCAACAGTTACCCGATGAGGATATCGAGCGTTTGCGGCAATGGTTAATTTGCCCTGCGTGCGGCGGTAAAGCATATTTCCGTAAAGCTTCAAAGGATGGCAAAGCCACTTGTTTCGGCTCCAGATATCACCAAGCCGATTGCATTGAATTTAAACCTTCGGCGCAGAAATCCCGTGAGGAACAAGATGCCCTCGAAGTGCAGCAACAGCTGGTGGATGCCGATGCCTTAATGATTGACTTTAGCCGCAAACCTCGCCGCCATTCCTCCACAAACAACACGCCAACCGCGCTATCGGCAAGTAAAACAGCACCAACGTCTAAGCCATCTTCTATATCTGAGTCGTCACCAGTACCTGTTGCATCATCAGCGGACGGTCAAGTGCAAGAGCCGAAAACCGACTACCAAGTTAACACTGCTGCGCGCACAACCGAGAAACGGGTGCCAAGCCAAGGGCTCGAAAAGTTGCTGCACAGTTTATTGCGCGGAACCGATCTGGCGAAATCAGATCTCTGGGTATACACGGACAGCGATCGTAAATACCGCTGGCGGGCAAAGAACCTGTTTGTCAATTTTGCCGATGCGGACCCAAGCGATAACAAACCCCACATGTATTGGGGCACTATCTCCCATACAGACTCGACGATGAGCTGGCTTAATCCCGCCGATAGTAAAGATATAGGCATTCCTATCGATGGAGTGAAGGCAAAACTACTAAAGCAATTTGCTATCGAAGATAAACGGGACTTGGAAGGGGCGGGTTTGATTTTATTTGGTAAATGCTTTTGGAATAAAGAAAAGACCCGCAAAATTATTCAACTATGGAATAACGATCTACAACGGATTTTTATCTCAAAGCTGGAAGATTAATTTGCTTTGGGGCAGAAGCTAAAAATAGGGGAGAAAAGGGGCTATGCCAGACGCACAAAAGCGTTACAGCAAAAGTCCCTATCTATATCACGCTGATAAAAGCGCTTACTTGCCGCAGCACTTCTTGAATTTTTGACCGCTACCACAGGCGCAAGGCTCATTGCGGTTTGGTTTTTTCTCGAAGGTAGTGGTCTTAGGTTTATTTAATAAACCTTCTAATTCAATGATATTCTCAGCCACATCGGCATTGACTTCGATATTAGCGAACAGTTGATGCTCGGCAACAATCGCAGCAACTTCGAGTTTACGCGCTTCGCTAGAGACGACGAGTTCGAGCGGTGAGGCTTCGGTGCCTGGTTTAGTCACGCGCTTAGTGTTGTAGCCATAACTCTCATGTTTTGGCTTAGGCGTGCGGCGGCCTTTAAAGAAAAATTTGTCAGACATTTGGGGTCCTGTGGATCTGTGTATGAAATTGACGACGCTTATACTATAAAAGCCCACTTTTATAAATCGAACTCAGATATTTTTTCGATAACTGTGTTTATCGCGGCTCTTTTGATCTAGGTGATTGGCGATAATTCTCTTGAAGAGAGTGGAAATTTAAAGAGAGTATAAAAGCGTTATCCACTAGTATCCCCCAAGTCTTTGTCACTTGATCGGGTTTAGTGACGTGTTTTTCAGCATTATGCTTTCAAAATCAACATGTATAGCAAAACTTGTTTGAAAAATCCTCAGTTAATAGGGTTTGTCATAAAAAGTCCTTTACCTTTGGGAGTGCTTTTAGCATAATGCCCCTCGTCAACAGGGGTGTAGTTCCAATTGGTAGAACAGCGGTCTCCAAAACCGATGGTTGCGGGTTCGAGTCCTGCCACCCCTGCCAAATAAAACAACGGCTTGCATAGAAATATGCGAGCCGTTTTCTTTTTTCTGCCATAAAATTTTTCAGTGCATTTGCTTACATTTGTGAAGTAAAGGTATTTGCAACTTTCGTTGTGTCTAACATACAATCGCAACCCCTTTGGTTTGAGGATGTATGGTTTGAGCTCTGTGGTGCAAACAAGGCGCAGATTAGCACTATGGCTTGCAGCCATCTTAGTGTTGCTGTCTGTTGCGTTTGCGGTGCACAGTGTTTCCCATGCTAATGACGATACCAAGGCCCATTGTTCGCTGTGCTTGCATCAGCACCAGTTGCAATATGCGCTAACTAGTACACCCTTTCATTTTCAATTGGCTCAACAGTGTTATATCTGCGTTGAGTTCCAAGCCATTTCCTTTAAACGACCTTGTTGTCGTTACTTCAACAGTCGTGCTCCGCCCATAACAGCTTAAGTTACTGTTTATTCAGTTTATCTTAATTAATTTTGTGCGCCTTGGCTTAGCTAAGGTGCCGATGCTGTTTATTTTCGGAGTGAAAATGATCTCTTTTTATATTCCCAAGCGCGTAGCGCTGTTGCTGGGCGCCTTGTTTGGGCTCAATCCTATTTCTATGCTGTTGGCCGCAGAGGGCATCCAATCGAGTGCGCAAGCACTTGATACTGAAAGTGCTATTAATATGGCTAGTGATACGGCGCTTGATACTGGCATTGAACGTTTAAGTATCCATTATCGCCAAGCCTACCGTGGCAATGTGCCTGCTACCGAGCTTCCCCAAGCGATCAGTGTGCTAGATGAGCAATTGATCAAAGATGCGGGGCTGACGCGGTTTCAAGATCTGTTGGATTATTCCGCCAGCGTGGCGCGGCAAAATAATGGCGGTGGTTTATGGGATAGTTTTTCTCTGCGCGGTTTTCCGGGTAATGAAAACATGCCATCGGGTTATTTAATCAATGGCTTTAATGGTGGTCGCGGTTTCAGCGGCCATAGGGATTTATCGAACGTTGCCTATGTGGAGATCTTAAAAGGCCCGGGTTCTGCCCTTTATGGTCGCTCTGAGCCCGGTGGCACGGTCAATATTGTCACTAAGAAACCCCAGTATGAAACCAGTGGTTATGTAAAAGCGTCGGCAGGAAGTTTCGATCAATATCGATTGGAGGGTGATGTGACCTCAGGCTTGACCGACAAGCTGGCGTTTCGGCTTAATGGCGCTTGGCAGGAGCACGATAGTTTCCGTGATTATGTGTTCAGCGATAAAAAAATCATTACGCCATCCGTACGTTGGCAGATCTCCGATAAAGCCTCGCTACTCTATGAAATGGAATATCTCAAGCAGGAACAGCTATTCGATCGCGGCATTGTTGTACTTAATAACGATATCAATACAGTGCCCCGTTCACGTTATTTAGGTGAACCTAATGATGGTGCAACGAAGGTGAATGCTACTGGGCATCAGCTGACCTATGACTATGAATTAAATGATGTTTGGTCGTTAACCGCTGGCTATAACTATCGAGATTCTAGCTTGAAGGGCTATTCGTCTGATGCCGAGTTAGCCAAGGGGCGACAATCGCTATTTGATGATGGTCGCACGCTGACTAGGCAGCACAGATATCGTGACTACGCCTCTGAGGATAATTCACTGCGTCTAGAGTTAAGTGGCCATGTGGACACTGGCTTTATTCGCCATAATTTGCTGCTCGGCGCCGATGCTTACCACTACAGTTTAAACACGGCTCTCTATCGGTATCGAGGCAATAAAGGTGACTATGCTATTGATATCTATGAGCCTCAATATGGTGGACCTCGGCCTGAAGTGAGCTTGCTGTATGATAATGAAGAAACCCAAAAGGCGTGGGGAACCTACGTGCAAGATCAAATGGATCTCACTGAAAAGTGGAAGCTGCACTTAGGGTTAAGATTTGATGCTTATCAGCAAGAAATCACCGAGTCTGTTAAACAGACGACATCGGCTCAAAGGGATAATCGTGTCAGTCCTAAGATCGGTCTGGTGTATTTATGGTCCGATACCTTAAGTTTCTATACTTCTTATTCTGAAGGTTTTTTACCGCTTTCGGGGACTGACTTTGCGGGTAAGCCCTTCGAGGCCGAAGAGAGCGAATCTGTTGAGCTAGGAATGAAGTTAAATGCGACATGGCGTGAAGATTTAGCGCTGAAAGCTAGTTTGGCGCTATTTGATGCAACCAAGAGCAATATCCTGACCTCAGATCCTATCAATGTCGGTTTTTCAGCCACCTTAGGTGAAGCCAAAAGTAGCGGGGTTGAACTCGATGTAGCCGCCGAGCTGACGGAGTCACTACAGGCCACATTATCCTACGCTTATTTGAATACTCGCACCGCCAATGACAGCCTAAATCTGGACTGGGGCGTGCAAGTTCCCGCTGGCAGCCCGTTGGTGAATGTGCCTCAGCATACTGGGAATCTAGTGCTTAAGCAGGACTTAAATGATTTTTCTATCGATGCTCATGTAGGACTGAGTTGGCGTTATGTGGATTCGCGTCTCGGGGATTCTGCCGATCCGAGTTTTCAATTACCTTCCTATCAGTTGCTTGGCATATTTATGAATACTCACCTGAGCGACAATTTAACCCTTGGGGTGAATCTGGATAATGTACTGGATGAGCACTATATCGCCAGTAGTTACTCGGCGCTGTGGGCCGTTCCCGGAGAGCCAAGAAGCATTAAAGTGGGCCTAAGTTATGAGTTCTAGCGCTATGAATTATCAAGATAAAACCCTAACGCCGAGTATTCGCAGTGCGCGCATTCAAAGTATCGATATGATGCGCGGTGCTGTGATGCTGATAATGTTGCTCGATCATGTGCGGGAGCGCTTTTTCCTACATATGCAGGTGAGCGATCCTATGGATCTGAGCGCAACCTCTTGGGGGCTCTTTTTGAGCCGCTTTGCCGCCCATTTTTGTGCGCCTGTGTTTGTGTTCTTAACCGGCGTTTCCGCTTGGCTTTATGCTCACCCTAGCCATGGTAAGCCCCGTTCTGCACGCGCATTTTTGCTTAAACGTGGTGTGTTTTTAATTGCGTTGGAAATTTTAGTGATTAATGTCTCTTGGATGGGGAGCTATCACACCCTCTGGCTGCAGGTCATTTGGGTGATTGGCCTTTGCATGTTAACCCTAGCTGCGCTGATAAAACTGCCAAGGCCTTGGATGGCACTTTTAGGATTTGTGATTGTTTTTGGCCATAATTTGTTGACACCAATTGGTTTTCAGCCGAGTGAGTGGGCTTACAGTCTTTGGACTCTGTTGCACGACCGCGGTTATCTTGTCAGTGAAGGCGCGCTTAAGATTAAGGTGAGTTATCCCGCCCTGCCTTGGATGGGCGTGATTTTACTGGGTTATGTTGCAGGGCCTATTTTTAGTCAAAAACCGAATGCTAACTCGCTTGAAGCCTCGCAGCGCCAGCAAACACTGTTGAGGTTAGGGCTAAGCTGTTGGGTACTTTTTGCATTGCTCCGCGGCTTTAATCTCTATGGTGAAACCTTGCCTTGGCAGGCGGGAGTGCATTTTGGTGAAACTTTGATGTCGGTATTTAATTTAACTAAATATCCGCCATCATTAAGCTTTTTACTGGTGACCTTAGGCGGTATGTTCCTTTGTTTAGTGGCCTTAGAACGGTACTTTTCACCAGATGGGAGATTAGGACGAGTCGGCCATGGGTTGTCTGTGTTTGGCTCAGTGCCTATGTTTTTCTACATCTTGCATTTGTACCTGCTGTTGCTGCTTTATACCTTAGCGAAATTTACCTTTGGTGCTAATCATGGCGAGCTATTTGGCGTGAATAGTATGGGATGGATTTGGTTAATCGCGGGAGTGTTAATCGTTGTACTTTATTATCCCGTTAAACGGTTTAGCGAGTATAAAAAGCACAGCACCCAGGCTTGGATTAAGTACCTCTAAGCTTGAGTTATGCAAAGGAAAAGTCGCCAAGCGTAACCGCTTGGCAACTTTGGTTTTAGCTAACGCCATAATAGGTATAGTGGTTATTCTGCAAGTAAGCTTCGCAGCATCCAGGCATTTTTCTCATGGATTTGAATGCGTTGGGTGAGTAGATCCGCCGTTGCTTCATCATTGGCTTGACCCACCAGTGGATACAGCGCCCGCGCATTACGAATGATCACTTCTTGATCGCCCAATAATTCGCGGATCATGGTTTCGGCTTTAGTGATCCCTTGATCTTCTTTGATCTCAGTGAGTGCCGCGTAGGCTGAATAGGAACCTAAGGCTCTGGAACCTAAGGCGCGCACACGCTCGGCAATGAGGTCAACGGCGAGGGCCAGTTCGGTATATTGCTGCTCAAACAACAAATGTAAACTGGTGAACATAGGGCCCGTGACATTCCAGTGAAAGCTGTGGGTCTTCAGATAAAGGCTATAACTGTCGGCCAATAACTGGTTTAACCCTGCAGCGATATCTTCTCTATGAGCTTGATTAATGCCGATATTCATCATGGTATTTTCTTTCTATTATTGCCCAATTTGATGGGTATAGATTAGCCTAACTCGATTTAATATAAAGCGATTAAATTAGATTTTATCAATCGAAATTTACGATTTTAAAATCAGAAACTGGCTCACGGATAAACATGACTAAACCCCTCGGCAGTAACAATAATAGGCCGTAGCTGGTATGCTTATGTCACGGCCTCGATAACCGAGAATAAAAGCTAACCTGTGAATAAATCAGCCTATTTAGAAGCCATGGCTATTACTGTCTGGCAAGTTCGCGATACCAAGGTTAAGCCCTACCAAGTGATTTGGGATAGGGATGGTGAACTGCCCCAAGCCGATCCCCTCATCGATACCGTGCTTAAGTTAATTGGCGTGGCACGGGATGAGTGCGATTTCGATTGTGAACCCCATAAGGGTAAGCAAATTGTCTGGGATTTACGCCGCCATAAAGTCAGGCCGCGTACCGCTTGGCTTGTGTCGGAGCCGCTTGCCGCTTTACTCGCGGACAGTGGGGCCAAACGTGCCCTGTGGGCGCAGATTTGGCAGTGGCGTGAGCAGCAGTCCCAAGCATAAAACGACATTCAAAAACTGGATCTGGAAACCCCGTGTGAATACTCAATACCCTAAAAATATGACAGCGCAATTACAGTTAGTTTTCCTCGAGGCCAATGATCTTAGCCAAATGGTCAGCATTGAGGGCAAGGCGCACTCTCACCCTATGAGTGAGGGCAATCTTGCCGATTCTTTCGGTCGTTTGTATCGGGTACTCGGATTAAAGACTCAGACTAATACCTTGATTGGATTTGCGATTATCCAGCAGATTGTCGATGAAGTAACCCTGATTGATATCTGTATCGATCCAGCTGAGCAGGGGCATGGTTATGGGCGGTTATTATTAAATGGGGTGGTTGATGTCGCAAAATCCTCGGGCGCTGTGGTGATTATGCTAGAAGTGCGGGAATCAAATGCAGCGGCGCGCCATTTATACCAACAGGCGGGGTTTACGGAATCC
The DNA here is from genome assembly GCF_024197625.1 of Shewanella sp. KJ2020. Taxonomy (NCBI): domain Bacteria; kingdom Pseudomonadati; phylum Pseudomonadota; class Gammaproteobacteria; order Alteromonadales; family Shewanellaceae; genus Shewanella; species Shewanella sp. KJ2020. The sequence continues at coordinate 45,202 of NZ_JAKUKD010000031.1, forward strand.
GGTCGTCGAAGGGGTTACTATTCTTCGGCTGAAGGTAAGGAAGATGCACTCTTGATGGATTTAAATTTAGCGATTTGATGTATATAACCCACCAGTTTTATGCCTTAGCCTTTTAAAGCTATAACCATAAAAAAACAGCGCTAATGCGCTGTTTTTATTTTAAAACCCAATAATGACTTACTTAACTTCTGTGAATCACAATGCTAATTTGTACTAGACTCATCCATTCTAGAGTTATTCTACACTGCTAATCACTACTGAGGAATTCACTTGCCTAAATTTACACCGCTGTGTTGTACTGATATACGGAACTTTTCTATTTTGGAAATGATTGAACTTTAGTTTTGAGCGGCAAATTGGACCTCGAGGGGTTATTGATGGAAGAAATTATATACCGATATGCGGTCGTGGATACTTTTATAAACATGCTGGAGAGCCAAGAGCTTTGGTTTTCGGATATAAAAAAAATGAACGACTGGGACGAGTATGATTGCGGCTACAGAATAATCGAACAAGTTATACAGGCAGAATTCCCTGATAAAGCTTATATCCTTAAACAGATATCCCCTTCAAAAGTAAACTCAGATTTCGCGATTTTAATTTGCTCATTCTCTCAGAAATTCGATTGTTTAAGTATGTGGCGTGGATATGGGGATAATGGCAATGGTGCTGCGATTGGATATTCTAAAAATGAAGTTGAAAATCATCATCTTTTTCAAAGATATCTAGCTAAAAATGCTCCAATAAATGGCAAAGTTCAGTTCTTTCCGGTAATTTACAGCGTAGAAATTTTTACTAATGAGGTAAAAAAATACTTGAATGAGTCTAGGCGACGGAATCCTGGAGTTCAGTTGAATGACGCGCAATTTAATCATTTGACAGATAGCAAGCTTTGTATGGCTTTAATACGATTATGTACACTCTATAAAAATGACTTTTTTGTTGATGAGCGAGAGACACGTGGGTTTATTGAAATTGATGCTTTTACAGATCCATATGAGCTGGCTGAGAGAGAAATTTATGATGAGAAATCTAAGTACCATAAATTCTGCACAACGTTTGCAAATATATCTGCAATCAAAGAGGTAGTTCTTGGTCCCACGTGTAAAATCTCAGAAAATGAGTTAAAGAAAAAGCTAGTCACCTTGGGCTTAGGTGAGGTTGTTATTAGAAAGTCGAGAGGGACATATCGATAAAATGTTCTTCGGGAAAAAAAATGCCAATTCGCAACATCCCTAAAAACTATCGCAACGTGACTGGCGTTGCAGCAAACTCGAAATCTGAGGGTAAGGCTATGTATGAGTCTACCTTGGAGCGGGATTGGCTGACGTTGCTGCAGTTTTCTGCTGACGTAGAACGCTTTGAAGTACAGCCGGTTAAAGTGCCGTGGTTTGATGAAAAGGATAAAGAGCGTTCTTACACACCGGATGTACTGGTGTATTACCGCAAATCTGGACACAAGCCATTACTGTGTGAAGTGAAATATCGCGATGAACTTCGTGAAAAATGGTTGCAGTTCAAACCGAAGTTTCAGGCTGCATACCGGCTTGCTAAAGATCGTGGCTGGCGGTTTAAGCTAATAACTGAAAAGCATATCCGGACGCCGCTGCTGGATAACGCCAAGTTTCTGCTGCCTTTTACCCGTCGAGCTTCCGCTGATTCAGAACTTGCTTCCCTGTTGCTAAGCACTCTGACCAAAGTAGAAAGCTATTCAGTGCAAGAGTTGCTAAACAGCATCGATACGAATCCTATGGTTCAGGCTGAATATATTCCGCTATTATGGTACCTAATAGGTACGATGCAGGTGGGAGCCGATTTGACACAGAAACTGACGATGGCCAGTACAGTTTGGAGTGTGGCAAATGACTAAAGTGGCGTTGGTAGAATTAAGGCCTGGCAAATTGGTATTTTACCAAGGTAAGGTGCACCGCATTCGCCGAGTAAATTCATTAGAAAACGTAGAACTGCTGGATGATGCTAATCAAGCGGTCATCGTCACCAAGGTTAATGATCTGCAACCTGCTGAGCAAAGTAACGAGCAAAATCATACCGATCTGCAAGCTATTGGTGAAGGCGCTTGGGTGGTTGCGCAAAAGCGTTATGACATTATTAAACCGTTGCTGGACAAGCCCGACCGCACGCGAGGTGATGTCGCTACCCAGGCAACAACTCATTCGGTGCATACCAATACGGTGTATGGTTGGCTAAGAGCGTATGAGCAAAGTGGACTACGCTCATCGCTGCTGCCCAAAACACGTAGTGATAAAGGTGCGGCTAAGTTAACGCCCGAGGTAGAGAAGATTATCCGTGAGGCGATTGAAAGCGAATACCTGACTAAGCAGAAAAAGAGCCAGCAGAAAGTATGTGATGAAGTTAGAAAGCATTGTTTAAGGCAGAACCTGCCTATACCACATGGCAACAGTGTTCGAAATCGCATTAAGCAATTACAGGGTGAATTGGTTGCCGCCCGTCGCCTTGGACGCAAAACCGCAGACTTAAGCTATAAGCCACATGAGGGGAGCTTCCCTGGTGCGGATTACCCACTGGCCGTAGTGCAAATTGACCACACCAAACTTGATATTATTTTGGTGGACGATCATTATCGGCAACCAGTTGGCAGGCCATGGATCACTTTGGCATTTGACGTCTGTACAAGGGTGGTAACGGGGTTCTATGTCTCATTCGATCCACCCAGTGCCTTATCGACCGGACTGTGTTTAACCCATGCAATTTTAATGAAAGATAAATGGCTTACTCGGTACCCAACAAAAAACCAATGGTTAGTGTGGGGCTTGCCGGCTAAAGTACATCTTGATAATGCCAAAGAGTTTCGAGGCAGCATGATGCAACGGGGTTGTGATGAGTACGGTATCGATCTGGAGTGGCGTCCGGTAGGCCGGCCAAATTTCGGTGCTCATGTAGAACGAGCGCTGGGTTCTTTCGCACAAGAAATTCATACGCTACCTGGTACTACTTTTTCTAATCCGCGAGAGAAAGGAGAGTATGACTCTGAGGGAAAAGCTGCGTTAACTTTATCAGAGTTCGAGCAGTGGCTAACGATTTATATTGTTGATGTTTACCACCATAAAATACATAGCAGCCTTGGTATGTCGCCAGCACAGGCCTGGCAGCGTGGTATTTTGGGCTCAGATAAAGTACTAGGCTCTGGCCTGCCGGCCAAAATTGCTGATGAGTTTAAATTGCGACTGGATTTAATGCCGTTTGAGCTAAGAGCCGTGCTGGATTACGGCGTACAAATTGACAAAATTCACTATTATTCAGACGTGTTGCGGGTGTGGATTAACGCTCCTGATCCGAATGATTCAAAGCGTAAGCGTAAATTTATGTTTCGGCGCGACCCACGCGATCTAAGCCAAATTTGGTTTTATGATCCTGAGTTGGCAACCTATTACGCCATCCCATATCGTAATTTGTCGCACCCACCCATTAGCATTTGGGAGCTGCGTGAAGCACGTAAACGCGCTGAAGATGCTGGTGTGAGAGAAATAGATGAACAGGCTATTTTTGATGCGTATGAGCGTATGCGCGAAATTGAAACCACAGCAGTGAAAACCAGTAAGGCGGTAAGGCGCATGAACCAGCGACGCAAAACACATCAGTTGTCACATACTGTGATTGAGCAAAGCCGGTCAGCCAAAGCTGAACGGCCTGTGCTACCTGTTGAGCAAGATGATAACAACACGGAGTTTTTGCCGTTTGATGAGCTGGACGAGCTATGACTGACAATCCCAGCCATCTCACGCCTAGTACCAGAGAAGCACTTAATTTGACTGATGCTGATCGGATTTTTCGAATTAAGTCAGACCGCTGGATTGGCTACCCTCATGCCAAGGTTGTATTGAAGCAACTGGATGATTTACTGCAACACCCAAGGGTGAATCGGATGCCAAATATCATCCTGATTGGTGACTCGAACAACGGTAAAAGCACTTTGGCAAAACGTTTCTGTCGGCTAAATCCGGCGGTCGACAACCCAGAAGGTGAATCTGTGACTGCACCTGTTATGTATGTGCAGGCACCACCGGTACCGGATGAAGGCCGCTTTTATAATGCTATTCTGGATCAATTGTTTGCGCCTTACAAACCCAGTGAGCGCGTTGATAAGAAGCAGTTCCAGGTACTGAAACTGTTACGGTATGCACAGCTAAAGGTGCTGGTTATAGACGAAATACACCAAATCCTTGCCGGTAGTTTGCACCGACAGCGCGCTTTTTTGAATGTGCTTAAGTACTTGAGTAATGAGCTGCAAATCTCGATTGTAGGTGTCGGCACCAAAGATGCACTTAGAGCACTACAGACTGAACCGCAGTTAGCTAATCGCTTTAAACCCATATACCTGCCGCGGTGGGAAATGAATGATGACTTCAAGCGTCTGCTGGCTAGTTTTGAGGCAATGCTGCCTCTTAAGCTGCCATCAAAATTACATAGTGAAGCAATTTTCACTAAATTATATGCCATGAGCGAGGGCAATATAGGCGAGTTAACAGGCGTGTTAAACGCAGCAGCTGAACTGGCTATTTTAAATGGCTGTGAGTGCATCACACTAGACTGCCTACACAACATCGACTGGACGCCGCCTTCGGAGCGCAGGCGTCAGTTTCTAACCGTTTAAGCCATGTTATCTGGGACTTTATGGCCAGCCCATCCCCGACCTTTATCTGGGGAGGCATTATCTTCTTGGTTTATTCGCTGTGCCCACGCTAATGGTATGAAGGCGCAAACATTCGCTGTACGTAACTTTGGTCATCAAAGGCAGTTGTGGAATCGTGATATTGACCGTCAGGCACCTGAATGGCTAATGCAAACTGTTAGTCAGCGAACAGGGGTTCCGCTTAATCAAGTAAAAAAGATGACTGTGTTGTTATTTGAGGGCCGCTTATTCCAGTGCAAAAGTCTAAGTGGTCCTTTGCGTTGGTGGTTACCCTTGAATATGTATCACAGAATTTACCGCAATTACGGTGTTCTGTACTGTCCACAATGTTTGGAAGAAGATGCGATTCCTTATTTCCGGTTAAATTGGCGGCTGGCGTTTTATACATTTTGTCCAAAACATCAGATCATGCTGCATGATCGTTGTCATCAATGCCAGCAACCAGTTGCATTCCACAGAGTCGAGCTTGGCAAAGCCAACTTGCTGGAGGCAAGTTCTATGGATCATTGCTGGAACTGCAATTCGTTGTTGAGTGAAGCTCCACAAGAGTTGGTAGATAAATGGCACAAGAGGCCATTTACTCAATGGGAAGCATTGTTGAATGTTGTTGACCGCCAGTTCAGAGACTGTGGTCCCTTAAACACAGCAAGACTAATTCTATGGCACCAAATGTGCCGTTTAATAGTGAGTGAAAATCTTGCCCCTTATTTACAGGACTATATTTGTAACATTGTGGATCAACCAATACGTGAGTTGGTAAAAAGCAGAAAGGCATTTGAACAGCGAGACCTTGAGGAGCGCCATTACGTATTAGGCCTTGCCGCCTGGATTAGTGATGTACAGGCTGAACGTAAGCTTCACACCGCCATACAAAAACGGATGCTGCCATTGAATCAGGTGTATCGGGATTTAAGATTGGCCGAAATTGCTGAACTCGACAGAATTCTTGTTTTACCGACAAGCAAAAGAGGTGGAACGAAAAAATCTAGCCAACGCTAATTTATTGTGATGTTCCACCGAAGCTAGCAGCTCCGGGCTATGTATAACTTCAAACCAAAATATGTTTACCTTTAGCGAATAAGATGGTTAAATTTCCTGAAAAAGTGATGATGCTTAACTGTTGGTTTTATAAAAGGATTTTTAACTGATATGAAGTAATGTTCTAATAGATTAATACCTTAGACTAAATAGCGATCGACTTTTATATCGGTTTCTGAAACAATTCATGGAAGTGAAAATATAGATTAGGAACCGATAAAATGAACAAAGAGCCTGCAATAGTTGACCTGTTCTGTGGGTGCGGTGGTTTTGGATTAGGAGCTGAATTAGCTGGATTCAAATCTATTGCAGCTGTCGATATAGAGTCAACTTTACAATCCGCTTACGCTAGAAATTTCCCTAAAGCGCAAGTTGTTAACGGTGATCTTTCTAAAATGGAAGCCGAAGATTGGCGCATGCTTCTTAACGGACAGCAAGTAGACGGCGTAATTGGTGGGCCTCCATGCCAAGGATATAGCCGTATGGGGCATTCTGATAAAGCAGATCCACGACGCTCACTGTTAAAGCATTTTTTTAGAACTGTTAACATCATAAGCCCTAAATTTTTTGTAATGGAAAACGTAGAGGGGTTAATGGATGAAAAAAATGTCTATGAGCTGCGCTCTGCTCTGAAAGTGATAGATAAAAGTTACACAGTTTTAAATCCAATGATTGTGAATGCTCATGACTACGGGGCTCCAACTAAACGAAAACGAGTGATTGTAGTTGGGTATAAGCCTGAGTATCTGGCTAGGCTTGATGTAGCTGATTTTATCCCAACTAATGTTGAGAGAAATACGGTGAGAGACGCGATTTATGACTTGCCTTCACCTATTTATGCTACTCAATTACCAGATGCCGATGATTATGCATGGAATAAGTACCGAAAAGTATCGGGTTTATCTAATTACGCTTTGGCCATGAGAGAGCTACCACCTCAAAACCTTGGTTGGGATGTATCTGTTAGAGAACTTAAAAATCAGAGAGTAAGTGGCTTCTTGAATACTAAACATACAGAAGCTGTTTTAAACCGATATGCTCTTGTTGAGCAAGGTTTAGTCGATAAAACCAGTAGAGCGAAGCGTCTTTCTTGGGATGGTGTTTGTCCAACATTGAGAGCTGGTACAGGTTCAGATAAAGGTAGTCATCAAGCGGTTAGGCCACTTCATCCAACTGAAAATAGAGTTATAACTGTCAGAGAGGCGGCTAGATTGCAGGGGTTTCCTGACTGGTTTGTTTTTCATAATACGAAATGGCACAGCTTTAGGATGATAGGTAACAGTGTTTCACCACTTGTTTCCAAATATATATTGAGAACGATTAAAGAAAAGATTTTACCTAAAAAGTTGGAAAAAACAGGATAAGGATAGGGGTTCAAATGTCAGAATTTAAGTTGTTCGAGGAAGTTGAGTTAAGAACAGGGATAGATCCGAGTTTTTTGGCTGAAACATTGACTACTGACATTGAACTTACCGATGCGCTTTTTGACCTTATTGATAACTCAATAGATTCCGCTCGGAATGCAATTATTCAGAGTGAATATGAAAAAGATTCTAGAGGGCTACCAAAAGACTATTCTGGTTATGAGATAACCCTTAGATTTACAAGGGATAGTATTGCTATTCATGATAATTGTATTGGGTTTGAAACGGATACTCTAGAACAAGACACTTTTTTTACTGGAAAGAGATCCAGCCATAAGCACGGAATTGGATATTACGGTTTAGGTTTGAAAAGGGCTTTATTAAAAGCAGGAAGTCGCTATGGATTAGTAACTGATAATGGGGAAAACCTCTATAAATCAAGTTTCAATGCTCGTTCTTTTTCTTCATTTTCTTCTACGTCAAGTGACGACTTAGAAAAGTTAATAGCTCGCAAATATCCATCTAGAGGAAAAAAACATACCCTATTTGTGGTTTACAGCCTTCATAGAAATGTCAAATTTCAGATAAGTAACATGGAGTGGTTTAACAATTCCGTCGCTGAGTTATCAGTCAGGTATTCGATGTTTTTACGGAAAGGTTTGCGTATTAAAATTGTAAATAGCCAACTTCCTGAACTTGTAACCTTAGATGTGCAGCCAACTATTCCAGAAGTAAGAGCTGACGGTTTGATCAATGTCATTACTGATAATTTTGATATACCTGGTGTCGTTTGTGATTTTGAAGTTGGTATCCATAGAGATTATCGATTCCCCGGTGAATGGGACAGTAATTCAAAAGACAATGAGCTTCTTACAAGAAGCTATGGCGTTTATTACATATGCAACGACCGTGTAATTGTAGCTGCGAGTACTGAACATAGGCATGGATTTACAACTCAATGGCACTCAGAATATGGTGGGTTTATCTGTTTAGCTCATATAGTTGGCGAAAATCCTAGAGATTTGCCCTGGAATACCGCCAAAACTGAAATAAAGGTTAACAGTCCATTATTTCTTGAGATAAGAAAAAAGGTTGAACCTTTGGCATTGAAATACAGATCAGCTTCAAAAGTCTTGATAAATCTGTGGACAAAAAAAATTCCAAAAGACTTACCACTGCTAGAGCGAAAAAAAGCGTTTGCTGAACAAACTACAGGTAAGAAGCTAAATAATTCAAACGTCGCGGCTATTGTTAAAAAGAAAAGTATCTCCGCAGATTCTTCTGATAATAAAGTTAAGACTAATTTTACCGTGACGAAGAATGATGCTGAGCAAAAACCTAGTTTGGTGACTCCAAAAGGTAGTGATAAATCTGTATCTAATAGTTATCGGCGACACACGAAAGATTGGAAAGAACTTATTCCTCGTGAGCAATTTCCTGTTAGTGACGATGATGCTGTATTAAATAATTTGGTTATAGAGGCATCAGGCTTACTCATCGATACATTTCCACACGCATCATGTTTAATTTATCGCTCTATATTTGAGTGTGCTTTCAGACACTTTGTTAAGAAAAATAAACTTTTTCCAAACGTCATCGAGCATTATTATAGTAAGGGTGACGGTAAAAATAAAAATCACACACCAGAGTATAAGAAACAACAAGGAATTGATTTGTCTATGTGCTCAAAGTGGATTGCTGATTCCCAAAATTACTTTCCTCAAGAAAGGCGTAAACGCTTAGGAGTATGTGCGGGCAAGCTTCTCCAACATATTCCCCTGATGAATGGTATTGTTCACGGCGTCCAATTTTTAGGGCAAGAGGGCAAGGTCCACTCTATTCGTAATGAAACTATTGAGCTGCTAGAGTTCTTAGTATTGGCTAGAATCAATGAAGATTGAGTACTTCATGCGTACTTTGGGCAGTACTCCTTAATTTTGAGATTTAAGGCGTCTGCCAAGCCGTGCGATGATGGCCAAACGTGCTTATAAGAATGAAGCTTTATTGGGTCGATTTTATAGCTAGGTACATTACCCCATACTCCTCGTTGCTCAGCAATGCTGGCTAGGAGCATTGCTATGTTTAAAGTCGATATATATTGGCCATATGTCAGATAAATCATGCCTATACGGCATTTGTCGTTCTCTCGGTGTTCAAATTCAATCACACTAAACCAATGATCTTGATATCGGATATCGGCGATAAGTATTTTGCGGCGAATTTGTGTTCTTGAATCCAAATACGACCACTGCCAACACCCCTCTGGTTTAGTCAGCGGAATATATTTGGTGAGTTCATCCTGTTCCCGTATTTTTGCGCTAAAGCCTTCATAGGTATTCAGATGTTCGATGGCTTTAATAAAAGTATCGAAGCCCGCTGGAAGAGCTTTAGCGCGCTCGTAAGTGCTGTTTAAGCGGCCAGTGCTCACAGTCGAGTCGATATTTTCGCCCTGAGCACTACTAAGCTGGTTGGTGTCTACTGGTGGCTTTACGACAGTGACAGATTTATAGTCACATTGCTCTTTAGTGGGTTTATCCGGCTCCTTACCAGCGATATAGCCAAACCTGTCTGTTGGCAGATTAAATATTTCTGTAGCTGCGTTTTTATTCGGTGCTTGCTGACTTTGAAAGGGTTTGCCTTGTTGCCCAGGGATTACACGGGGGCCGCTCCAGCATGGCTTTTTCTCGTCATCGGGTTGGTCTTTGCCATCTTTGGCTCGGTTGTTATCGTTGTCACGATACACGGTCAGATGCCGGAAGGGGAAAACCGCTGAGCAGCGAACCAGCGACAATACAAGGTAACGCCATTTATTCGGAACTACTGTAGGGAGCATTTTGCAACGGGCTATTAGGTTCGTGCTGCCAGCAAACGGAAAGTTACTTTCAATATGCGCCGGTACGCCATTTAAACGATTTTTTAGCATGGCATCATGTACCGCTGTTGCACCTAACCAAGCTTCAGGAGAATTTAGAATTCGGGCCAGTATCCAGCCGTCTTGATCAGAAAAACGCTGGCGTAGCCCAATAATTTCGCGTTGTTCCTCCGGTTCAGACCTGGTGTGTTCCATATTCAGCACTGCATGCAAATTGTGTTTTAAGTCACCGGAGAAAATAACATCTGCCAGGTCGGTTGACACTGCATAATAAAAGCGCACCAGCTCTGCCATTGGTATCAAAATGCCGTAAGGGTCGCCGCCATGTTCTACTGCAACCATTTTGCTGAAATAGCCGTCTTTGCCAAATTTGTAATGACTGTAGGGAATGATGTACTGGTTATGCTCCTTGGTACTGGCATTTAACACTTGGCTAGTATGCTTGGAGATCTCTAACCCTTTGAACTCAGTTAGTTGACCTGCAAGCTGTTGCTGACACTCACTATTGCGCCAGATAGATCCAATACACACCGCTGGCAGCTGTCCGGTACCTATGCTGATGGTTCGCTGATCAGTGTAATCTACCAAACCGCTAGATGCAGAAGCCAACTTATTGGGAAGCAGAGCGGTAATATCAGGCGTTTTGAACGGGGTTATGACAACTTGCAGTACTGGTTCGCGTGGTAGCTTGGGGTTGGGCTGAATGGCACCGAACCAATCAACCCGCCAATAACGACTATCGGAGGGGAATTCCTTGATCTCTGGAATCCCCCGCATTAATCAACCCCGCTAACAAATTGTGGTTGTAGTACAAAATAGTGATGTACAGTACAAAATAGCATTGTGCAGTACTATCTAGGGTTGTAATTCACAACTTCTTTACCTTGGGCTTGCAGATCCGCATGGTAGCTTGAGCGCACTAATGGGCCACAGGCTGCATGGGTAAAACCTAACTCATCGGCTAAGGCTTTAAGCTCGGCAAACTCTTCTGGTGGCACGTAACGCTCTACCGGTAAGTGGAACTTAGACGGCTGTAGGTATTGGCCTAGGGTCAGCATTTCAACCTTGTGCTCGCGCAGGTCACGTAATACTTGGGCGATTTCTTCGTTGGTTTCACCTAAGCCCATCATCAGGCCAGATTTAGTGGGCACATTTGGATGACGTTCTTTAAAGCGTTTAAGCAGATCGAGCGACCATTGATAGTTTGCACCTGGGCGGGCTTTACGATAATGCATTGGCGCCGTTTCTAAGTTGTGGTTGAACACATCGGGCGGCTCAGTCGATAGAATATCTAAGGCGGCATCGATACGACCACGGAAATCAGGCACTAAGGTTTCGATCTTGATATCTGGATTAAGTTTGCGAATTTCGCGGATACAATCGGCAAAATGCTGGGCACCACCATCGCGTAAATCGTCACGATCTACGGAAGTAATAACCACATACTTGAGTTTCATATCGCGGATCGTTTGCGCCAATTTAACCGGCTCTTCGGCGTCGGGCTTAAGCGGACGACCATGGGCAACGTCGCAAAATGGACAACGGCGGGTACAAATTGCACCCAAAATCATAAAGGTTGCCGTACCGTGGTTAAAGCATTCGGCGAGGTTAGGGCAGGAGGCTTCTTCACACACAGAGTGCAGACCATTAGAGCGCAGCGCCTGTTTAATCTCTAAAATGCGTTGATTCGAGGCGGGTAACTTTACCCGTAACCAATCGGGTTTGCGCAGCATAGTATCGCGCTCGGAGGGCACTATCTTGACCGGAATGCGTGACACCTTATCGGCATCTCTTAATTTTACTCCGGGTTGTAAACGTTCAGGCCTATTCATGACGCTGCTAATCCTTGATGATGAACTAGATGTTGGTAGCCCAATAGTTGGCTAAAGGTAATAGTGAGTTGCTCGCCTGCTTCCACCACGGTTTGTGGGCCGCCAAGCTCCTTACATTGCACCATTTCAAGACCGGCATAACCACAGGGGTTAATGCGGCGAAAAGGGGCGAGATCCATATCGACATTAAGCGCTAAGCCGTGGAATGAACAGCCTTTTCGAATGCGTAATCCTAGAGAGGCGATTTTGCGTTCATTGACATATACGCCCGGTGCATCGGCCTTAGCGTAGGCTTGAATATCGTATTTAGCGAGCATATCGATAATGCTTTGCTCTATATGCGTCACAAGCTGGCGTACACCGAGTTTACTACGTTTGATATCAAGAAGAGGATAAACCACAAGTTGCCCTGGGCCGTGGTAGGTGACTTGCCCACCACGATCCACTTGGATAACGGGAATGTCACCGGCATTCAAGATATGTTCGCTCTTGCCAGCTTGGCCTTGGGTAAACACGGGTGGGTGTTCTACTATCCACAGCTCATCTGGGCTGTCGCCGTTACGGGTGTCAGTGTATTGCTGCATCGCATGCCAAACTGACTCGTAATCTTGCTGGCCTAGATGCCGAATATGCAAAGTCGTTTCTTGCAAGGGCAACCTCTCCCCTTAAAATTGAGTGGCGGCATTATAACCATAAATGTAAGACAGATCACATTTCATGATCCCGAGGAATTCTTATAGTACGCGGCGCACACCTTCGATGGCGGCAAGTTCTGTGTACAGGATTTCGATATGGTCTTTACTGGTTACAGTGACACGAATCGTGATCGAGTAGTAGCTGCCTTTGCTAGAGGCCTTTGTGGTGGGGGAATAGTCACCCGGTGCGTGTTTTTGAACGACGGCAACCACTCTATCGGTTAGGGCTTCATGGGCATCCCCGACGACTTTAAAGGGGAATGCACAGGGGAAATCCATCAGTTCATCAAATTTAGTGTTCAACATAATCAGTGCTCGTAACCATCTTAATGGGATCTATATGGTGGCATATTATACCCGATTCAAGGGCGATACTCCCCCAAAAACAACTAAGCCACCCGAAGGTGGCTTAGTTTTTGTGAGTCGGATTAGCTAAACCAACCGGAAAACAATTGTTTAAAGTAATCCACTAATTTGCTGAACCAACTTCCTTCGTTAACCTCTTGTAGGGTCACTAGGGGGTACTGGGCAATATCTTTACCGTCGAGTTGGAAGAACAAACGCCCCACAGTTTCACCTTTTTTCAATGGTGCATCGAGTGGCTTAGTCAGTTCAAAGTTAGCTTTTAGGTCTTTAGCTCGGCCGCGGCTGATGGTAATAGGTGTATCGGTTGCAACACCTAAATCGACTGTGCTCTTGTCACCGTACCAAATTTGTTGGGTGACGAAGCTATCGCCCGCCTTGTAAGGGGTCACTGTTTCAAAGAAACGGAAACCATAGGTCAGCAGTTTTTTACTTTCGGCCTTACGGGCAGATTCGCTTTGCGTACCTAGCACTACAGAGATCAAACGCATGCCATCTTTGGTGGCCGATGCGACTAAGTTGTAACCCGCGCCAGAAGTATGGCCAGTTTTAATACCGTCGACATTCATGCTGTTATCCCACAATAAACCGTTGCGGTTATATTGTTTGATGCCATTGAATGTATAGAATTTTTCGCTGTAGACTCGGTATTCTTCGGGGACGTCACGAATTAATGCGGCGCCTAATAACGCCATATCGTAGGCGGTTGTTTTGTGGTTTTCAGAGTCTAGACCGTGGGAGTTTTCGAAGTAGCTGTCGCGCATGCCCAATTGCTTAGACCATGAGTTCATCATGTCAACGAAGGCATCTTCAGTTCCGGCAATATGTTCGGCCATGGCCACACAGGCATCGTTGCCCGATTGAATGATAATGCCGCGGTTTAGGTCGGACACTTTAACGGTTTTGCCCACTTCGATAAACATCTTAGAAGAGTCGGAGAAGTTCTTAGACCAAGCGTTTTTACTGATGGTGACATCATCATCGGGGGAAACATTGCCAGCTTTAATTTCTTGACCGATCACATAACTGGTCATCATTTTAGTCAAGCTGGCGGGATTTAAGCTTTCATAGGCATTGCTTTCGGCAATAATTTGGCCTGAATTATAATCCATCAAGACGTAAGCCTTGGCGGCAACTGTCGGTGCATCAGGGGTAACAATCGGCTGCGCAGCATAAACAGGGAGAGAGGCACTAGAAATTAGCAGCAATGTTTTAATGGGACTTTTGACAAAATTCATCATTAACTTGGCACGTCTTTTTGGTTGTATTGAATGGAAAGGGCTAAATAGCTTCGAAAGTATACCACCCTTCGACAGGGGATTTCAGTGAAGGTTCCTTCATCCGCGGCATTTTTAAGCTAAATCGATATATTCGGGTGGTGAGTGTTCACTACTCTAACACCATATAGCCCTCAGGATAGCCGTCTTGTTTGACTTTGTTAAGTAATCTATCGGCAAGTTCAGGCTGGCCTATGGGACCGAGTTGTAGTCTAAACATATTGTTTGCCGCTTGTACACGGCTCTGAACTTGATATTTGTTCTCAAGTTCCTTCGCTATTTTCTTCAGCTTTTGCTGATCTTTTGATGCCACTAACTGAATGTAATGATTGCCGGAATCTTGGGCACTGGCCACGGCGCTATTGGTGGCGGCAAGGCTGCCGACATAGATCACATCAAGCTTAATGCGTGCAGTCCCTTTGCCTAACATGCCTAGTTTATAGGCGGCGGCGTAGGAGACATCGAGAATGCGATCCGAGTGGAAGGGGCCGCGATCGTTGATACGAATGATCACTTGCTTATTGTTATCTAAGTTGGTGATTTTGGCATAGCTAGGTAAAGGCAAGGTTTTATGTGCCCCGGACATGGAATACATATCATAGGGCTCACCGTTGGAGGTCTCATAACCGTGAAACTTTTCGCCATACCATGAGGCGCGGCCCATTTCACTAAAACCTTGGCCAGTATTCATCACAGTGTAAGACTCACCATAAACCGTATAGGGTTTATTACCGCGGCGACTGTAGGGCTCATATTTAGGGGTCGCGTTTGGCACATGTTCCACATTAGGCGGATTGAGTGGCATCTTGTCGTTTTTAAGCGAATAGCGGCCCTTGTTGGGATCCATGTTCTTATTCTTGTTACTGGCCGAGCCAGAATTAGAACTCGAGCAGGCCGCGAGCGCAAAACAGCAGCCGAGCATCAAGAGCTGTAAAAAATTATTTTTTAGCATCATGTTGTTGCTTCAGTTGTTGGCTAAATTGATAAACGGCCATGGAATACAAAGGGCTACGATTATAACGGGTGATTACATAAAAATTGTTCAGCCCTAACCAGTAATCTTTACTTCCCGCTTGTTCTAGCTCGATAAGCATGGCCTTTTGCGAGGTATCTAAATTGCGGGCTGTCGCCAGCGATAAGCTAGGGGAGAGAATATCAGAGACCTTGTAGTGTAACTTCTCGCCCGCCCACACTTTTGCCTTAGGCGCATTGGCACTATTATTCACTAACGGCAAGGCGACTGGCGCATTAGCCTGCCAGCCATGCTGATGGAAGTAATTGGCAACACTGCCAATGGCATCTTCTGGACTTTTTAATAAATCACGGTTACCGCTGCCATCGAAATCGACGGCGTAGTGGCGATAGCTTGAGGGAATAAACTGCCCATAACCCATAGCGCCGGCGTAGGAGCCTTTGAGGCTATTGATATCTAAATGTTCTTCTTTGACTAACTTCATCAACTCGCCAAATTCCTTGCGGAAAAAGCTGGCTCTCGGTTCGTAATAAAACCCTAAGGTATAGAGCGCATCAATCACAGGATAATTGCCTGTGTACTGGCCGTAGAAGGTTTCAATCCCAATAATGGCGACGATAATCTGGGGTTCTACTTGGTATTTGGCCGCCGCTTTGGCGATGGTGGCTTCGTGTTTTTTCCAGAAGGCGAGCCCGGCTGCGAGGCGTTTCTCAGTTAAGAAAATGGGGTAATACACATGCCAAGGCTTGGCTTCCCAAGGACGGGTGATAGCGTCTATTACCGCTTGATTGTATTTCGCTTTTGCGAGAAAGGTATCGATTTCAGTTCTGGTAAAGCCTTGTGCTAACTGAGTTTTAATAAACTCAGCCTTCAAGGCTTCGGGTAATACGGGTGCTGGAGTCTGTGCAACCACTGCCGCGCTGGCATTAGGTGTAGCCGTTACGGGCTCGTTTGCCGTAGAGCAGGCAACTAGATATGAACTGAGGCAAAGCATTGCCAATGGAGCCAAATAAGCTCGAAGAATAGGCATTAAGAAGTCCCTAAAAATTATCTATCTACAAAACGTCTATGGGTATGAATGCTCATTAGAATGCCAAACCCTGTCATCAATGTCAGCATTGAAGTGCCGCCATAGCTCACTAGGGGCAAAGGTACGCCCACTACGGGCAGAATACCTGAAACCATGCCGATATTCACAAAAACATACACGAAGAAAGTCAATGTGATACTACCGGCCAATAACCGAGCAAAGCTGGTTTGTGCCCGCGAAGCAATGACTAAGCCGCGACCAATAATGTAGAGATACATGATGAGCAGCAAAATACTGCCGATTAAGCCAAATTCTTCACCGATCACTGCAAAGATAAAATCCGTATGACGCTCGGGGATAAACTCAAGCTGTGACTGAGTGCCATCGAGCCAGCCTTTACCCCAAAGTCCACCTGAGCCGATGGCGATTTTTGACTGAATAATATGGTAACCCGCACCAAGGGGATCTTGCTCAGGATCGAGTAGGGTTAACACCCGCGTTCTTTGGTAATCGTGCATTAAAAAGTACCAAAGGATAGGCAAAAACGCCAAAACCGCCGCAATAAATCCGCCGACAATGGCCCAGCTCATCCCCGATAAAAACAGCACGAATATCCCCGATGCCGCGACCAGAATCGAAGTACCCAGATCGGGTTGTTTGGCAATTAACAGCGTGGGTATCAGCAGAATCACGCCGGCGCCCGCCAGATAGCGTTTCTTCGGCGGTAGAGGGAACTTACTGATATACCAGGCCATAGTGATAGGGAAGGCGAGTTTAATGAGCTCCGAAGGCTGAAACTCCATAAAGCCTAAGTTCAACCAACGCTGTGCGCCTTTATTGATTTCACCGAAAAAGTGTACCCCAAGCAGCAAGACAATCCCTGCAAGATAAATGGGTAATGCCCAACGTTTAAGCGCCTCTGGATTGATTTGCGCCATAGTAAACATGATGCCAAGGGACAACATCATACGAAACAGCTGCCGCTCCATCATTTCTAAATCTTCACCGCTGGCGGAATAGATCACAAATAGGCCAAAGCCCATCACGGCCAAGAGGCCGAGTAAGAGCGGTAGATCTATGTGTAGGCGCTGCCAGATATTTTGACGTTGATGGGCACTCATGGCGTTGGTTTCCAAGTGTCTCTAAGCATATATTCATCGAGCATAGCGCGGGCGACAGGGCCTGCATTAGCGCCACCCCAGCCAGCGTTTTCCATCACGACGGCGAGGACAATTTTGGGTTCTTCGAAGGGGGCGTAGGCCACCACTAGAGCATTGTCACGGAAATGTTCAGCAATTTTATTGGCATCGTACTTAGTATTTTCTGCCACGCCAATGACCTGCGCCGTACCGGTTTTCATCGCCGCGGTGTAAGTGGCGTCGGTGAAGCGGGATTTGTGCGCAGTCTGGCGCATGGCTTCGTTGATAATATTCCAATTGCGCTGATTTTTAAGCTCAACAGGTGGTAACTCATTAATTGGTGAGTCAATTTTAGCCGTATTGTCCTTGATTGATTTAAGCAAATGCGGCGGAAAGCGGCGTCCCTTATTTGCTAAAATTGCGGTGGCATTCGCCAATTGCAGTGGCGTCGCCGTCCAGTAACCCTGACCGATACCCACAGAAATCGTGTCGCCAATATACCAGGCCTGATTGTACTTTAAGCGTTTCCAGTCTTTAGAGGGCATATTACCCGCCGATTCCTCAAAGATATCTATGCCGGTGTTTTGCCCAAAACCAAACTGCTCCATAAAACGGGCGATAGGGTCAACACCGATTTTATAAGCTAATTCATAGAAGTAAGTATCACAGGATTCAACAATCGCGCTGTAGACGTTGACCCAGCCATGTCCCCAACGCTTCCAGTCGCGGTACTTTCGCTCCACCCCTGGGATCTGCCAGAAGCCGGGATCCCAGATGCGGGTATGTTCGGTCACGGCTTTTTCATCGAGGCCGAGTAGGGCAATGATAGGTTTAATCGTCGACGCGGGGGCGTATTGGCCTTGGGTGGCTCGGTTAATTAAGGGGCGCGATTTATCATTAAGTAAATCGCTGTAATCTTTGCTATTAATCCCTTGAACGAATTGGTTTGGATCATAACTTGGGCTAGACACTAGCGCTAAAATGCCACCATCCCTTGGGTCTATGGCAACGATAGATCCCTTGTGCCCCTGGAGTAACTCCACGGCCTTTTGTTGTAATTGAAGATCGAGTGTTAGGTAAATATCCTGCCCAGGTTCGGGCGGGACAATGCGTAGGGTGCGGATAGTACGGCCGCGGTTGTTCACTTCTTCTTCGAGGTGACCCGGTGAACCGTGTAATAGGGATTCATAATATTTTTCAATGCCTTGCTTACCAATATCTTTAGTTGCGGCATAGTTTTTCCATTGATCGCTGCGCTCTAGTTGGGCGCGATCTCGAGTATTAATTTTTCCAACATAGCCAAGGACATGGGTAAGCTGGCTCTCGTAGGGATAATTACGTTTTAACCCTGCCTCGACGGTAATCCCCGGAAAGCGATGTTGATTCACGCTGAAAATGGCGACTTGTTCTTCGGTCAACTGGTTTTTCAGAGTGAGCGGCTTAAAGCGGCGATGGAATTTGAGCGCTTCGGTGAAGGTCTCACGTTCATCGACACTTATCTCAATTAACTGACCGAGTTCGTCCAAGGTTTCGGACATATTGGTTATTTTTTCGGGGATCAGTTCGAGGGAGTAAAAAGGTTGGTTTTCGGCTAAAAGTACACCATTCCGGTCATAAATGAGGCCACGACTGGGAGCGATAGGAACGACTCGGATGCGGTTGTCATTAGAGCGAGTTGCATAATCTTTATAGGATTCAACCTGTAGGTGATAAAGATTGGTCACCAACACACTCAATAGGACGACAACACATAAAAAAGTGAATAGCGCACGGCGCTTAAAAAGTGACGCCTCGGCGGCGTGATCATGCATGGTTATCCGCTTTTTTGGCGACACTTATGCTCTCTCCGGCTGATCCCATGACGGGTGGTTGACACTCGTTAACATCAAGATCCCGCTATTCTCTATGGTAAGGGTGATTAGTATTCACGCTCCACGCGCGGTATAAGCTTTCGGCAACCACAATCCGCACCAGTGGGTGGGGCAAGGTTAATGCCGATAGACACCAACTCTGGTGAGCGGCTTCTTTACAGGCGGGCGCTAACCCTTCTGGGCCACCAACCAGTAGGCTCACATCTCGGCCATCGAGTTGCCACTTGTTCAGCGCAGTTGCTAGATCTGGGGTCGTCCAGTTTTTACCGGGGAGATCTAAGCTAACAATATGATTACCTTTGGGAATGGCTGCCAACATTAGTTCGCCTTCCTTTTGCAGGATCCGGACTATGTCGGCATTTTTCCCCCGCTTTCCGGCGGGTATTTCGATAAGCTCCAGCGCCATATCACGGGGAAAGCGGCGCTGGTATTCTTCGAAACCACGGGTAACCCAATCGGGCATCCGTGTTCCTACTGCGATGAGTTGCAACTTCATCAGGCTTGCTTTTCTGACCAGAGCTTTTCAAGCTGGTAGAAATCGCGGGTTTGATCTTGCATAACGTGCAGGATCACGTTGCCCATATCTACCAGCACCCACTCGCTGCTATCGCGGCCTTCTACACCAATAGGTGGGATGCCCGCGGCTTTAGCTTCAACGACTAGGTTTTCGGCGATAGCTTTAACATGAGTCTTTGATGTGCCTGAACAAATTACCATATAGTCGGTAATGTTAGATTGTTTACTAACATCGATAACTACCACATCTCTGGCTTTTAAGTCGTCGATCTTGTCGACTACGAACTGCTTTAATTCGGCGCTCTGCACGCTGATGTACCTCAATAATTTTAAATAGCGCGGTAGTATATCAGTGTTGGGCCATGGAATACATTGGATCGACGATCGAGTTTACGATATCTGGGCTAATATTGAATCAAGCTAAGTAAAGGCGTTGTTTTTTAATATAATTTAAGGTTGTTGGCATAAGGGCATCCTGCGGTATTTCCCCCTGAGACAACTGTGAGCGTATTTGGGTGGAAGAAATATCCTGCGCAGTGATATCGACGGTAAAAATACGCCCAAGGAGGGGAGATTGCGGCTGCGTTGTCTTTTTAAGGGCATCGATGACTGCGTAGCGTTTGCTAAGCACCTGCTGCATCGGATGGCCGCTGGTTAACTGCCAACCGGGACGCTGGCAAACAACAAGGTTTGAGTATTCAAATAGTTGCTGCCATTTATGCCAGCTTTGCAGATGAATAAAAGAGTCCATTCCCATGATAAAAAACAGCTCATCATGGGGGTATTGTTCATGCAGTTGTTCTAGCGTCACGACGGTATAGGAGGGGGTATTTCGCTTCGCTTCGATATCGCAAAGCTCAAAGCCATCGAGTTTAGTACAGACATCCGCCACCATCTCTAGGCGCTGGGCCGTGGTGGAGTGTGGCTGCTGCTTATGGGGAGGAATATGGTTAGGCATCAGCAGTATTTTATCTAAGCCTAGCGCCTGCTTTACCTCCATGGCAGGGCGAATATGACCGTAATGTATGGGGTCGAAGGTACCGCCTAAAATACCAATACGCATAGCTACTCTTCGATTACTCTATGGTTATATGGGCCAACTGCCGATGGGCTTTGGGATCGAATAAAAGGCATAGATGGCTCAGGCCGGTCCAATCTTCCCTGCCGTGTTGTTTTAAATTCAGCTCAAGCTTGGAGGCAAAGGCTAACATATGCTCAATCTGTTCGAGTGTCAGTCGTTGCAGTGCCGCTTGGTAGAGGGGCTTACGTTTATCCCAAATTCGGTGCTTACTCCAAAGTGCATTTAACGCCGCACCTTGTGCCTGTTCACTCTTTAACATGAGCAGGAGCTGCAGTTCCTTAAAGAGCGCCCAAAGCAGGATGGGCAGCGCAGTGCCTTCGCCATTAAGTTGCCCCAGCATATGTTGGGCACTTTGTTGATGATTGGTCAGCAGGGCATCGGTGAGTTGATACACAGTAAAGCGGGACTGATCTTCAAAATAGTGGCTTAACTCATCGGCACTGACGGGTTTTGTTGGGCTCAGGAGTTGCAGCAGCTGCATGGCTTGATCGGCGGCCAATAAATTCCCTTCATAGAGGGAATACAGCATAGCACGGGCATCACTTTGCAGATTGAGCTTAAAATGCTTGATACGTGAGTCGAGCCAGCGCATAAACTGATCGCCCTCGGGCGTGGCGCAGGGCAGATACATGCCATTGGCATCTAAGGTCTTAAACCATTTGCTGTTGGTTTGCTCGGTAGCAAGCTTTGGGCCCTCAATAATCAACAGCATATCGGGATTGGGTGTATCCAATAGCGCTTGCAGCGTAGCCGAACCGTCGGCACCGGGTTTAGCGTTAGGTAGGTTTAGCTCTATAATACGCTTGCTGGAAAACAGGCTCATTGCCTGCCATTCCTGGGTTAAGTCGCTCCAATTAAAGCCCGTTTCTTGGATAAGCTGGACGCGTTCATCGAAGCCTTGCCGTTTAGCAAATTGGCGGATCTGATCCTTAGTCGTTTCGATTAACCAAGGATCATCACCAAAAATCAGATAACAGGGAAATAGCTGGTTAAGGTGGCGGGCGAGTTGATCGGGATAGACTCTCATTGAATGATGTCCGGCATTAATCGTAGCCCCGCATTAATTCACCTCAGTGCTGGCCATCGCCTGCAGAATACGATCCGCAGCCTGGATACGCATTTCCTTAGTGAGCAATTCCATTTCACGGCTCTTTGCCAACGCGGTACGGGGATCGTCTAAATAGTCGCGGCGGATTTCAACCTTGAAAGGTTGCGCCTCTTTGCCCGGCAATGCCACGGCGAATTCAACTAAATAAATCAGTTCATACTCGGCGACGTTACCTGTGGGGTACAAAGACAAGGTCGAACGCTCTAGTGAGTCGGTGATTAGCCTTAACACTGGGACATCATTGGCGGGATCGACAATTTTGACGTTGTTCAAACGTAACCGTTCACGCACTAGGCGAGTGAGTTCGCTATATTCATCCGAACTGCTCAAGCTTAACTGATTAAGCTCGGCGGGGATTTGATAGCTACGTTGGAGCTTAAAACCGCAACCGGCACTGGTCATAATGACCAGTGCCATGATTGCGAAAGCTAAGCGTTTAATTAGCATAAGTTTTCGCGGTTTCCTATTTATCTAATGACCAGCATTAGTTGGCAACTATGCTGAGCAGTTTGCCTGGCACATAAATCACTTTACGCACAGTCACGCCATCTAAGTACTTGATCACTTGCTCGTCCGCCATACCCAATGCTTCAACAGAGGCTTGGTCGGCATCGGCGGCCACAGTGATTTTGGCGCGAACTTTACCGTTCACTTGTACCACAATCAGTTTGCTGTCCTCCACTAGGGCTGAGTCATCGACAACGGGCCATTGGCTATCTTCGATGCTGCTCGCATTACCTAGCTCATTCCACAGGCTAAAACTCACATGTGGAATAATTGGGTACAGTAAACGCACCACTGCAGATAAGGCTTCGCCGATAATGGCTCTGTCTTGGCCTGTAGTTTGTGGCGCTTTTTGCAGGTGGTTCATTAGTTCCATCACGGCGGCAACTGCAGTGTTGAACATCTGACGACGGCCGATATCATCGGTCACCTTAGCAATGGTCTTGTGAACTTCACGGCGCAGCGCTTTTTGATCAGCGTTTAACTTACTGACATCTAAGGCTTCGCTGTTGTCTTGGGCCACATAGTCGCTTGCAAGCTTCCACAGACGTTTGATAAAACGGTGTGCGCCTTCAACGCCAGACTCCTGCCATTCTAGGGTTAATTCTGGTGGTGAAGCGAACATCATAAACAGACGCACAGTGTCGGCGCCGTATTTCTCAACCATGACTTGAGGGTCGATACCGTTGTTTTTCGACTTCGACATCTTGCACATACCAGTATAAACCAGTTCGTTGCCGTCTTTGTCGATGGCCTTAGTGATACGGCCCTTGTCGTCTTTTTCTGTGGTCGCTACATCTAACGGCGATACCCATACGCGGGCACCTTTGTCGTTGGTGTAGTAGAAAGCATCGGCCAACACCATACCCTGAGTCAGCAGTTGTTTGGCTGGCTCGTTAGAGTTTACTAGACCCGCATCCCGCAGCAGTTTATGGAAGAAGCGGAAATATAACAAATGCATACAGGCGTGTTCGATACCGCCAATATATTGATCCACAGGCAACCAGTAGTTGGCTTTAGCGGGATCTAACATTTCATCGGCCTGAGGGCTGCAGTAACGGGCGTAATACCAAGAGGATTCCATAAAGGTATCGAAGGTATCGGTTTCGCGCAGTGCTTCTTGACCGTTCACTTGGGTTTTCGCCCATTCTTTATCGGCCTTGATGGGGCTTTGAATACCGTCCATCACTACATCTTCTGGCAGTAATACGGGCAGTTGATCTTCAGGCGTTGGGATCACAGTGCCGTCGGCTAAGGTCACCATAGGAATTGGCGCGCCCCAATAACGCTGACGTGAAACACCCCAATCGCGCAGGCGATAGTTGACTTGGCGTTTGCCTTTACCTTCGGCGACTAACTTGTTAGCGATGGCATTGAAGGCGGCGTCAAAGTCTAAACCGTCGAACTCGCCAGAGTTAAACAGAATGCCTTTTTCGGTATATGCCGCTTCACTGATGTCGACTTCGCCATCAACTGGCTTGATCACAGCTTCAATCGCTAGACCGTATTTCTTGGCAAATTCGAAGTCACGTTGATCGTGGCCAGGAACCGACATTACGGCACCTGTGCCATAGTTCATCAGTACAAAGTTAGCGGCCCAAATCGGCACTTGCTTGCCGGTGATCGGATGAATAGCGAAAAGCCCTGTGGCGACACCGCGTTTTTCCATAGTCGCGAGTTCGGCTTCTGAGGTGGTGCTGTTTTTGCACTCATCGATAAACTGAGCCAGCTCAGGATTGGTTTGCGCGGCGATTTCAGCCAATGGATGACCCGCGGCAATCGCCACATAGGTCACGCCCATTAAGGTATCTGGGCGAGTCGTATAGATATCGAAGCTTTTATCGCTACCCGCGACGCCGAAGGTCATTTCGACGCCTTCGCTGCGACCAATCCAGTTGCGCTGCATGGTCTTAACCTGTTCAGGCCAACCATCTAAGGTGTCGATATCATTTAATAATTCTTCGGCATAGGCGGTGATTTTAATAAACCACTGTGGGATTTCTTTTTGTTCTACAGGGGTGTCACAGCGCCAGCAGCAACCGTCTTGAACTTGCTCATTCGCCAGTACGGTTTCATCGTTTGGACACCAGTTGACCGAGGCCGTCTTCTTATAGACAAGGCCTTTTTCGTACAACTTAGTGAAGAACCATTGCTCCCAGCGATAATATTCTGGGGTACAAGTGGCGATTTCACGGCTCCAATCGTAACCAAAACCCAGTAGTTTCAGCTGGTTCTTCATGTACTCTATGTTCTCATAGGTCCATGGTGCAGGCGCTGTTTTGTTGTTAATCGCGGCATTTTCTGCGGGCAGACCAAATGAGTCCCAACCTATGGGTTGCAGCACGTTTTTGCCCTGAAGACGCTGGAAGCGTGCAACCACATCACCTATGGTATAGTTGCGAACGTGTCCCATGTGGAGTCGGCCAGAAGGATAGGGAAACATCGAAAGGCAATAAAACTTTTCTTTGTTTGCATCTTCAGTGACTTCAAAGGTTTTGTTGTCATGCCAGTGCTTTTGCACTAAGGCTTCAATTTCTGAGGGATTATATTGCTCTTGCATCACGCTATTTCCGGCAGTGCCGCCTATTATTTGATCTAACGCCATATCGGCGCGAATAAGATCTGCATAGAATAAACTAGAAGCGATGCATTAAAAAGGTTCCTATGAAGGAGTATTGGTTATGAATGATAGAAGTAACGCGCTACTAGGACTGTATCAAGCCTTAATTACCGAGGTGAAATCCCAATTTGCAGAAGATAACACTATGACTGCAAAGAATTTATTTAAATCAGTCACTCAAGGTAAGGAGTATTTGCGTCTTAAAGAACAGGCCAAAGAAGATGAACTCGCGTTAGTGGAACAATTTTTAAAGCGTGATATAGCGAGTTTTCTGCGTGAGCAAAATGCCGACAGCTTAAGCCATAGTCCAACGGTGATCACCCTAGAAAACACCCTTTGGCATTGGTTAAGTGAAATAACCGATCGCAGCCAAGTGGAGTGGCATGAGTTGACTCAAGACTTTAAGCACCACGGCTATTACCAGAGTGGCGATATTGTCAGCCAAGGCATTATGGTCTGCACCAATTGTGGCCATGAAATGAATATTGAGTTTCCTGGGGTTATTCCCGATTGCCCTGAATGCGATAACGAAGAGTTTACCCGCGAGGCGTTAACGCCTTAATAGCATTTCTTCTGCACTCACAAAAAACGACGCTTAGCGTCGTTTTTTGTGAGTCATCAACAGCCTTGAACACTGATATCGTAAAGCGGCGGAGTGCTCGCATCGGCAGCTTGGGTGTAGCGGAAATTACACTGGTCGTCGTCGACGATAGAATTGTCATTTAAGTCGTAACCAATGTAAGTAATATCAATGCCTTGATATTGGATGATGAGTTTATCGTCTCTTGTTATCCATTTTTCGATATCGGTATTGTCCAGATATCCCCACTTGAGGCGGGTGTCGACCGTGCCATCACCATCGAGATCGATGTCGATAATATCGTCACGCCCCACAACGGCTTGGCTCTGCAAACTGGGCATTTGGATCTTGGAATAGGCTAAGGTATTGGCGGTTTTAACACTGGCTTGGAGTTGCAGCAGACTTTTCTCCCGCGCCTCTTTGCTCAGGCCGATAAATTTAGGCGCCGCAATAACCGCTAAAATTCCGAGCACTATGATAACGACCACGAGTTCGATTAAGGTAAAACCTTGAGTGCGTTTCTGATTAATCAATTTCTAACTCTGTTGTTGTTTTTTACGACGAATAAAACCAACTAATAGCAGCGCACCACAGAGCAGTAACAGCGGTGTTTGGCCGATTTTGGCAAACCATGTTTGCCCTGTTACCAGTGGAATGGTTGCGCTCAGGACGCCCGTTTCAAACTGCGGTAGTGATGCGGTGATATTGCCTTTTTCATCGACCACGGCGGTAACGCCATTGTTGGTAGCACGAACTAAAGGGCGGCCCAGTTCAATTGAACGCATTTGGGCCATTTCCATATGTTGCAGTGGTCCATTTGAGGTGCCAAACCAGGCATCGTTTGACACTGTGAGCAGAATATCGGTATCTAGGTCGACACTGTCCCTAAGCTGCTCAGGGAAAGCGATTTCATAGCAAATGGCCGGCGCGATTTTATGACCAAGCGCGCTTAGATTCGGTTGTCGATATTCGCCTCTAGCAAAGGATGACATGGGCAGATTGAAGAAAGGCGCGATTGGGCGCAGTAAGGCTTCAAAGGGCACAAACTCACCAATTGGCAGCAGGTGATGTTTTTTAAATTGGTTGCTGCCATCGGCCTCATAATCGGGGCCTGCTTGTTGTTTCTGATTATGATTACCTAGCACAATCAATGAATTATAGAATTGATTGTCCTGATGACTAATAATGCCAGTGATAATGGAGGTGTGATTTAGATTAGCCACTTTATTAGCATTATCTAAAAACTCCTGCACCATAGACTCGGGCGCCGGGACGGCGGCCTCTGGCCAAATAATGATATCGGCATCTAAGTGTTCACGGGATAAATCCATGTATTTCAAGAGTGTTGGCCATAGAGCTTCGGGTTCCCATTTCATACTTTGGGGAATATTACCCTGCACCAACGCCACTTTTACCGATTCGCCCGTTGGATGAATATCGGAAAATTTAGGTACAACCCAAGCACTCAGTACAGTGAGTGGCAGTAAAATCAGTAAGCTTTTATAACGCTTAGTCAAACAAAGGGCTAATGCACCCGCGAGCATCGCTAGCACAAAGCTTAATCCCAGCGCACCTATGATGCTAGCAAGGGGCTTTAGCGGCCCTTGGGTTTGTGAATAACCCGCCCATAACCAGGGAAAACCTGTCATCACCCAACCACGAGCCCATTCGGTTAAGGTCCACAGTGCGGGGAATAGGGCGAGATTACGCCAAAGACTGAACTTAGCTTCGCCAGCACGGCTTCGCGCGTTGGTTAACCACGCCAGTGCTAAACCAGTCAGCGCGGGATATAAGGCTAAATACAGGGCCAATAAAGCCATTAAGCCAATTGATGCGGGGAGTGGTAGACCACCAAAGGTGTCCATACTGACATGCACCCAACTGATCCCTACGGCAAAACAGCCAAAACCAAAGCTTAACCAATAGTAAAAGTTAGCCTTAGTCGAGAGGGGCTGACTCTGCCAAAGGGCTAACGCCATGGCGATAGGATAGATAATCCAGATGGAATAGGGGGCAAATGAAAGTGCCGTACTGGCACCAAGGAAAAATGCCAGTACGAGCCTCAAAGCGTGGGTTCGGGACTTTTGTTGGGCAAAAGCCCGAATGTTATTTAGCACGAGTGATTATTCTATGTCTTCGCTAGTATTAGGATCGGGGAGTTTAACCCTGAGTTGGATCAAACGCCTGGTATCGGCGCTAATCACTTTGAACTCTATGCCTTCAATCATAATGCTTTCATTGCGTTCAGGCAGATGGCCGAAGGCGTGGGAGACTAAGCCACCGACGGTATCAAACTCTTCATCGCTGAAATCAGTATTGAACTCTTCGTTAAAATCTTCAATTGGCGTTAACGCCTTCACCATATAAACCGTGTTGCCGACTTTACGGATCTCGGTTTCTTCGGCGCTATCATGGTCGAACTCATCTTCAATCTCACCGACGATTTCTTCCAGAATATCTTCGATGGTCACAAGGCCAGATACGCCGCCGTACTCATCGACAACAATCGCCATATGGTAGCGTTGCGAACGGAATTCTTTAAGCAACACATCGACGCGCTTACTTTCAGGCACAACCACAGCGGGACGGATCACCCGACTGAGGGAAAAGGGCTCATCACTGTTGGAAAAACCATAGGGGATCAAATCTTTAGCCAGCAATATGCCTTCGATATGATCTTTGTCTTCATTCACGACGGGGAAACGGGAATGGCCAGAGCCAATCACAGTGGCAAGGAGCTCTTCAACGGTATTGTCGATTTGAATCGCGACAATTTGAGCTCTTGGGATCATAATGTCCCGAACACGCATATCAGAAACTTCTAATACACCCTTGATCATTTCGCGGGTATCTTCAGTGATCAGATCGCGCTGCTCTGCACCATCAATCACATCGACTAAATCTTCGCGATTTTGAGGTTCGCCCTGAAATAGCTGACTTACTCTATCAAACCAGCTTTTTTTATGGGCGTTCGTACTCGGGGGGATATCGTCACTCATAGTTTTCTCATTAACTTAGATAAACCTTATCTTAGTTAATTATTCTTCCTTATATGGGTCAGTAAAACCTAAGCTTACAATGAGTTGAGTCTCCAATGACTCCATCTCTTCGGCTTCTTCATCTTCGATGTGATCATACCCTAGCAGATGCAGACAACCATGTACAACCATGTGCGCCCAGTGCGCTTCTAGGGATTTTTGCTGCTCACGGGCTTCATTTTCAACGACTGCGGCGCAAATAACAAGATCCCCAAGCAATGGAAGTTCAATTTCTGGTGGTGCTTCAAAGGGAAAAGACAGCACATTGGTCGGTTTATCTTTACCGCGATAGGTACTGTTAAGCATTTGGCTTTCACGGCTATCGACGATGCGGATCGTCAATTCTGCCTGATCCATGCTGTTGCCAATGGCTGTTTTCGCCCATAGGGTCAATTGTGCTTGTGTTGGCAGGTAGTCGCTTGTGGTGGCGTACTGAACGTCTAAGGCTAAATCAAGACTCATGCTTTAGGGTTTCCTGCTGTTGTTGAAGTTGTTGATAGTGACTTTCTTTTTTCGCCTTTAGGGCCTGCTCTTTTTGATCGAAGGCGTCGTAGGCTTCAACGATGCGTGCAACCACAGGATGACGAACAACGTCTTGGGAGACGAAGAAATTAAAGCTGATCTCTTCTACTTGGCTTAATACTTCAATTGCATGGCGCAGCCCCGACTTAATATGTTTAGGTAAGTCAGTTTGGGTGATATCACCGGTGATCACCGCTCGAGAGTTAAAACCAATACGGGTTAAGAACATCTTCATTTGCTCAATAGTCGTATTTTGGCTTTCGTCGAGAATAATAAAGGCATCGTTTAAGGTGCGACCGCGCATATAGGCCAGTGGTGCCACTTCGATGACGTTTTTTTCGATCAGGCGCTCGACCTTCTCAAATCCGAGCATCTCAAACAGAGCATCGTAGAGCGGGCGCAGATAGGGATCGACCTTTTGGCTCAAGTCGCCCGGTAAAAAGCCTAGTTTTTCACCGGCTTCCACCGCTGGGCGTGTTAACAGAATACGGCGCACTTCTTGACGTTCTAAGGCATCCACCGCGGCTGCAACCGCAAGGTAGGTTTTACCTGTTCCCGCAGGGCCAATACCGAAGGTGATATCATGGCGCACAATATTGGCGACATAGGTACTTTGATTCGGATTGCGCGGTTTAATGACGCCACGGCGGGTTTTAATATGCAGGGCTTTATCGTCGCCGCTATCGTCCTGCTCAAGGGCGATGGCCTCTTGAATGGCTATATGCACTTGTTCAGGCTCGAGATCCGGCGTGCTGCCTTTCACCGTTTGGGTTTCGATATAAAGCTGTTTAAGTAAATTATTGGCACTTAAACAGTTACGTGGCAGACCGGTGATTTGAAAGTGGTTGTTTTTACGAACAATTTCAACGCCTACGCGACGCTCAATCTGTTTGATATTGTCATCGAATGGACCGCACAATGACGCCAAACGGCGGGTTTCGGCGGGTTCGAGATACAGATTCATAGTGGTTAATTTACTGGACAAATAGTGCTCCTACTGCCAAGGGAAAAAGCCATGTGCGATGTGTTTTTACCGCAGGATAATGTCAGTTTACGAGCCGCAATCAATAATTGCTAACGGAAATTTGCAAATAAGTACGCGATGGGCTGGTAATAAAATAAAAGGGCGACATAGGGATTATTAAAACCCTGTCGCCCTTTTTATATAGGGACAGCTTGGCCGGATTTAAACCCTTAAGGTTTAAATTGGGTCACGCCTAAATCATCATCTTGCTTATGTTTAGCCAGGATATCCGCTGGGCGTAGGCTGCGGCGCAGATCCATTTCATCTTCACCACGGATAAACTTGCCGCGCAGTGAGTTGGTATAGACGTCAACGATCTCTACATCAACAAAGCTGCCGATGTGCTTAGGCTGACCTTCAAAGTTCACTACTCGGTTGTTCTCGGTGCGACCGCGCAGTTCCATCGGATTTTTCACCGAAGGACCTTCCACGAGAATGCGCTGTACTGTGCCCATCATATGGCGGCTGTAGCGCATGGCTTGCTGGGTGATGCGGTCTTGTAGAATAGCCAGACGTTGCTTTTTCTCTTCCATATCGACGTCATCGGGTAAATCCGCCGCTGGCGTGCCTGGACGTGCGCTATAGATAAAGCTGAAGCTGTGGTCGAAACCGATTTCTTCAATCAGTTTCATGGTGTCGGCAAAGTCTTCCTTGGTTTCGCCAGGGAAACCAATGATAAAGTCAGAACTGATTTGAATATCTGGACGGGCTTTACGCAGGCGGCGGATGATCGACTTATATTCAATCGCCATATGGCCGCGTTTCATCGCCGTAAGAATTCGGTCAGAACCCGATTGTACGGGTAAGTGCAGGAAGCTGACTAATTCAGGCGTATCTTGGTAAACGTCAATAATATCTTGAGTGAACTCAATTGGGTGGCTTGTCGTGAAGCGAATGCGATCTATGCCGTCGATGGCGGCGACAAAGCGCAGTAATTCGGCAAAGCTACAAATGGCGCCATCGTGGGTTGCACCGCGGTAGGCGTTAACGTTTTGACCGAGCAGGTTCACTTCGCGTACACCTTGCTCTGCCAACTGGGCGATTTCAAGGATGATGTCATCCAGTGGACGGCTGACTTCTTCACCACGGGTATAAGGGACCACGCAGAATGAGCAGTATTTGCTGCAACCTTCCATGATAGACACAAACGCCGTTGGGCCTTCGGCGCGTGGCTCTGGAAGGCGGTCAAATTTTTCGATTTCAGGGAAACTGATATCGATAACCGCTTTGTCACCACGGCGCACTTGCTCGATCATGTCCGGCAGACGGTGCAAGGTTTGTGGTCCAAAAATAATGTCGACGCATTGTGCTCTGTCTTTAATGGCTTTGCCTTCTTGAGACGCAACACAACCACCCACACCTATGATGAGGTTGGGGTTTTTATCTTTCAGCGTCTTCCAGCGTCCTAGCTGATGGAACACTTTTTCCTGCGCTTTTTCGCGGATGGAGCAAGTGTTGAGCAGGAGAATGTCAGCCTCCGACGCTTCTTCAGTCAAGGTATAACCTTGGTATTCGCCTAACAGATCAGCCATCTTGGATGAGTCATACTCATTCATTTGACAGCCCCAAGTTTTAATATGGAGTTTTTTACTCATCAGTTGTGTCGCCCTAAGATGCCCAGTAAAAATAGCGCGACATTTTACCTGCAGTTAGGGCCGCTGACCAGCTTTGTCCACACTTTTACTTGTTGGCTTTCGCCGTTTGTGATAACCACATAGAAGCTAGGTTTTTATCCTTGGCAGTGACCTGTGCCGCTGCAATGCGATTAACGCCATGTGCTCTAGCCATTTCCAGTAAACCGTTGCGTGCTTGAATGCTAATATCCTCACGGATTTCGAGTCGAAATTCGTTCAATATTTCCGTGGTATGTTGATATAAGGCATAATCGATAGGTGAACGGTAAGTCACTGTGATGATTTCCATATCGGTTTTTGCCGCCATGGCATTACCCCATGGGATCAGGCTGCAAACCAGTAAACTACCTGCTATCTGTAAATGGGTGAGTGTTTTCATGACATCCTCGCTAAGGTGTAAGGTGGATTCACTTGTTAACTCGTTAGATACGGCTAGGGCTAGTTAAGTGAGATGTTAAATTTGTTTTACTCCGCTCGAATGAAACTTTATCTCGATGGTGTCGCTTAGAGTGTAGTGAGGATAGAAAAAGGCGAATGTTGTCTTTGTAAGCAACTGTGAGCAAAAGCCCCTATAGCAACATTTGCTCACCTTTGCGCCTAAATTGACATGCTTTTGATACAATGCGAGCGAATTCCCATGGGGTTGGGCCGCAATTAAGAAGGGAATACAAGTCGTGATTGAGATAAGCCAGAATGAAGCTGTAACACAGGCCGCGCCCGATGAACTGACATTTGATGTGATTTTAGTGGGCGGCGGTATGGTTGGCGCGGCGACCGCTATCGGGCTTGCTGAGCAAGGTCTTAAAGTGGCAGTGGTTGAGTCTTTTGTGCCTAAGGCCTATGGGCCTGAGCAGCCGTTAGATGTTCGAGTATCTGCCATTAGTGTTGCCTCTGAAACATTACTCGATCGCTTAGGGGCGATGGATGCGCTGCTGCAAATGCGCAATGTACCTTATCTTGGCTTAGAAACCTGGGAACTCGAAGGTTGCATTACTCAATTTCACTGCAGTCAAATTGGCGCCAGCCATTTAGGGCATATTGTTGAAAACCGTTTAATTCAACTTGCGCTGTGGCAACGGATGGCGCAATTGAATGGCATCACCTTATATTGCCCAGATAAGGTCGCGGCATTTGCCCGTGATAGCGATAGCGTCAGTTTGCATTTACAGTCCAACATTAAACTGACCGCTAAGTTATTAGTGGGTGCCGATGGCGCAAACTCCCAAGTGCGCCAGTGGGCGGGGATAGGGATTACTGGGTGGGATTACGCCCAATCGGCGATGTTGATCAATATAAAAACGGCACAGGGCCAACAGGATGTCACTTGGCAGCAGTTTACGCCTAAGGGGCCGCGCTCCCTATTACCTCTGCCGGGAAATAACGCTTCACTCGTTTGGTATGATGATGCTAACCGCATTAAGCAATTGATGCAGCTAAACAATAAGCAGCTTGCAGAGCAGATAAGAGTGCATTTCCCTGCGCGTTTAGACGCCGACTTTACCGTTGAGAGTAAAGGCAGTTTCGGTCTTACCCGCCGCCATGCGCAGCGCTACTATAGCCAGAACGTGGTGATCCTAGGCGATGCCGCCCATACGATAAACCCGCTTGCCGGCCAGGGCGTCAACCTTGGATTTAAGGATGTTGAAGCACTGCTTGCGGTCATCGAGGAGGCTTTAACACGGCATGAAGCATGGTGGTCTAAAGAGGTACTGGCTCGGTATCAAGATAGGCGATATCGGGATAATCAATTGATGATGACGACTATGGATGTCTTTTATGCGGGCTTTAGTAATGACATTTTGCCGCTGAAACTGCTGCGAAATGGCGCCCTCAAATTGGCCAATATCAATTCACCTATCAAGCAAACCGTTCTCAAATACGCTATGGGTTTAAACTGAAGCTTGAACTTTCCGGGATTCTGAAGCGGTAAATTGATGCGGCATTTGTTGACTTTGGCTTTGAGTGCTAAAATGCCGCGTTTTTAGCGAGTATGGTCCATTTCAGTCGTATTCCCCTACGGCAAAAATAGGACGACATCACGATATTGAGTGCCATGAGCGAAATTAAATTAATCGTTGGTCTTGCCAATCCCGGGGCCGAATATGCACAGACGCGCCATAATGCTGGCGCTTGGTATGTGCATGAGTTAGCTAGGATTTGTGGTGTGACCTTAGTGCCCGATAGCAAGTATTTTGGTGTGACGGCAAGGGCGGTATTGCACGGTAAAGATGTGCGTTTGCTGATCCCGACGACTTATATGAATTTAAGTGGTAAAGCCGTGGGAGCCTTGGCGAATTTTTTCCGTATTACGCCAGAAGAAATTTTAGTGGCCCACGATGAGCTTGATATGCCGCCCGGGGTGGCTAAATTTAAACTCGGTGGCGGCCATGGTGGCCACAATGGTTTGAAAGATATCATTGCCAAACTCGCGAATGATAAAAATTTTTATCGTCTACGCATAGGCATTGGCCATCCAGGGGATAAAAACCAAGTCAGTGGTTATGTTTTAGGTAAAGCTCCAGCTAAAGAGCAGGAGCTGATAGAAGCCGCAATCGACGAAGCGGTGCGTTCCACTGAGATCCTGTTTAAAGAAGACATGGTAAAAGCCATGAACAGATTACACTCCTTTAAAGCACAGTAGGTTTTGCCTTTGGCGAAACATCGATATTAAGTGATTTAAGTATTCAGTAATGTGCTGCCATAGGGCAGGACGACTAAACCTCGCTGATGAGTGTGACTTGTCAGCCAATAATCGAGAGAAAGGTAAGCATATGGGTTTTAAATGCGGCATTGTTGGTCTTCCTAACGTAGGTAAATCAACGCTTTTTAATGCGTTAACTAAGGCTGGCATCGAAGCGGCTAACTTCCCGTTTTGTACCATAGAACCTAACACGGGTGTGGTTCCTGTGCCGGATCCACGTTTAGATGCCCTCGCTGCGATTGTGAACCCACAACGCGTATTACCCACAACGATGGAGTTTGTGGATATTGCAGGCCTAGTCGCGGGCGCCTCTAAGGGTGAAGGTTTAGGGAACAAGTTCCTCGCTAATATCCGTGAAACCGATGCTATTGGGCACGTAGTACGTTGTTTTGACGATGATAACATCGTCCATGTGGCCAACAAGGTTGATCCTGCCCGTGATATCGAAGTCATCAACACTGAATTAGCCTTAGCTGACTTAGACAGTTTAGAGCGTGCGGTGATCCGCCAGCAAAAACGCGCTAAGGGTGGCGATAAAGACGCTAAATTTGAAGTAGAAGTGCTGGAAAAAATGCGTCCAGTGCTCGATGAAGCCAAAATGTTGCGTTCAATGGATCTCTCTAAGGAAGAATTGGAGGCGGTAGCTTACCTGAACTTCCTAACCTTAAAACCGACTATGTACATTGCTAACGTCGCGGAAGATGGTTTTGAGAATAACCCGCATTTAGACGCAGTTCGTGCGATTGCTGCTACGGAAAACGCTATCGTTGTTGCTGTGTGCGCGGCGATTGAATCTGAACTGGCTGAAATGGAAATCGCTGATCGCGACGAGTTTATGGCCGATTTGGGTATCGAAGAACCTGGTCTAGATCGCGTGATCCGTGCAGGTTATCAGTTGCTGAGTCTGCAAACTTACTTTACCGCAGGTGTAAAAGAAGTGCGTGCTTGGACTGTGCCAGTGGGAGCCAGCGCTCCACAAGCTGCAGGCGTTATTCACACCGACTTTGAGCGCGGCTTTATTCGTGCCCAAGTGATGGCCTTTGAAGACTTCATCACCTATAAGGGGGAAGCGGGCGCTAAAGAAGCGGGTAAATTACGCGTTGAAGGTAAGACTTACATCGTTAAAGATGGCGATGTAATGCATTTCCTATTTAACGTATAAGCGCTGTTATTCAAGGCGTAAGCTAAAGCATTTTTCGCTTGAGATGGGCAACAGACGCTAATTTAGCGCATCTGTTGCTCAGTTTGGTGAAGTAATAGCCGAACAGCTTAAGCTTAGGGAAATAGCGAAAAAAAGCTGTTGACCTAGGTACATCGAATAAGCATAATACGCCCCGTTCCTCGCTGAGAGGGGCGCGCAGTACCGAAGTGGCAATGTAGCTCAGCTGGTTAGAGCACAGCACTCATAATGCTGGGGTCGCAGGTTCAAGTCCCGCCATTGCTACCATCTTTTCAAGATGTAAAATTGATACAGTGCGGGAATGGTGAAATTGGTAGACACGCCAGATTTAGGTTCTGGTGCCGAAAGGTGTGAGAGTTCAAGTCTCTCTTCCCGTACCATTATTAAAAAATGTCAGTTTTAATGTCATTTTTGCAATACGAATTTAGAAACATCGGCGATAGCGGATGTTTGAAACAGAGTTTAGTTGGGGTATCGCCAAGCGGTAAGGCACCGGGTTTTGATCTCGGCATCCCTAGGTTCGAATCCTAGTACCCCAGCCATTTTTCAGTTTCCAAGTTGTTTGGGGTATCGCCAAGCGGTAAGGCACCGGGTTTTGATCTCGGCATCCCTAGGTTCGAATCCTAGTACCCCAGCCATTGGCAATGTAGCTCAGCTGGTTAGAGCACAGCACTCATAATGCTGGGGTCGCAGGTTCAAGTCCCGCCATTGCTACCATATTTAAATCCACGCTAAATCATCTGATTTATCTGGAAAAATCCAGAACTACTCGTATGAGTAAGTCTGGTACATTTTGATGCGGGAATGGTGAAATTGGTAGACACGCCAGATTTAGGTTCTGGTGCCGCGAGGTGTGAGAGTTCAAGTCTCTCTTCCCGTACCATCAAAATGCAACCTCTAAGGTTGATGACAAGTTAATTGGGGTATCGCCAAGCGGTAAGGCACCGGGTTTTGATCTCGGCATACCTAGGTTCGAATCCTAGTACCCCAGCCATAGTTAAAAAGCCCGTCAATGACGGGCTTTTTGCTTTCTGCCTTTTGTCATGTTCTTCTCCCGTTATTTCTTTATTGCCTCATGATTTTTCAGCAGTTTTTTATGCATCATCCAGATAGTCTTTTATGCGTTATCCAGATAAAGCCGAACGGGTTAGGGATATGATAAAAACAGCAGGGCGCAGCTTCGCTGTATTGGCTGAGATAAGTATCAACTTATTTTGAGGATTAGACGATCGCGATAAAAAAGCCACAGTGCTTAAATAACTACTGTGGCTTGAGTCAGCATTATGTTTTAAAGCATTATCGCAACTTGGCGGAAATACTCTCGCACAATAATAGGCCGCCCGAGAATTGGCCCGTCATTATTGTACAGGCTTGATTTCTTTGATTGGTGTCGCTTCTTTTAGTGGTGCGATTTCAGTATTCGCCTTTTCAAGTACGGCATCCTGCACAGTATCCTGCACTGTATTCACCTCACCCGACGCGATAGCTTTGAGGGGCGCAGCAGCGGCTCCAACTTGCTGTTGCAGCTGATTTGTCCCCGCTTCAATGGTCTTTTGTTGCAGCTTTTGCGGATCGGTATAGTCGACGAGTTCTTTTGGCCAACTAGGTACGAGTTTCTCGGCCTGATCCGTAAACTGCTCTGAGATAATTTTTGGCGAGCCACCCGTTAGCAACATCACTGCCATTTGGTTGGTGTCCGAGTTCCACACAAATCCAGCTTTTTCAGCCATTTCAGGCACTGGAGTGTAAGTCGACACCATATAAAATAAGGGGCCTTCCTGTTGAATTTTGTCGGCAGTTTTAAGCAATGACATGGTCGTGTCGTAGTTATCCCCTAATAAGGCTTGCATGCGATCTTTGATTAGGGGTTGCTCAAATAATCCAACATCATTTGGATTTAAGCCGACTAGGGGTTTTAACAGCGCCCACATCAATTGGCCTTGGGGTGACATTAATAATAGTGGCGCTACACAGGCGTTTAGCATTAGTGCTAACCACACTATATGTAAGCCGCGTATTTTTTTGAGCAGAGATGTACTCAAGATGATATTTCCTTCGGAATTACCAGCAAGTCGCCGGCGGCGGATTGTAGCCGATTGGCATAAGGTAAACGAGAGGGGAGTAAAGTAAATTTTAAGCCAAAAAGTTAACGTGAATGTTGGGTTTTACCTTTGTGGATCTCATTAATATCTACAGATGATGCTATGAATGACTTGCTGCTAAATTAATCAAAGTGAATGCATTGAGTGTTTAATGGGGGATTATCTGTAAGCGCTTTATTTTTCGAATGTATTTTCTCACCTTGTTTTCAGTATTGAATATGTAAAGTTTGTAAACTTTGTTCTATTTGATAATCGATCTCATTTAATCTCGGCGCATTAAATTAGTTTCATGCAGCTCATGTCAGCTTTAGTCTGCATAGGGAAAGCCGGCTCAGGAGGCATTTCTCTTCGAGTTGCTTTTGAGAGTGCACCGTTGAAATTAAGAGTTAGCAAGTCGTCTTTGTCCTTTGCTCGAATTATCCATGTTTACGTGTCTATGGCGTTGTTGCTGCTGATGCTGTTTTTTGCGGTGACAGGGATAACATTAAATCATCCTACTTGGTTTTCTCAGGCTGATCAGGAGCCTAAGCGGGAGCAAGTACCAATCCCGACCTATTTATTACCCGTTGATGTCCAAGATCCACAATGGCGGTTGGCTGCGGGGCATTGGCTGAAAAGTGAATGGGCAATGGATATAGCTACTGCCGATATAGAAGAAGACGAAATTAGCTTAGTCAGCAAAGGGCCCGGCACTTATCGAAGCCTTACCTTGGACTTACTCGACGGCCAAGCCTATGTCGAAACCTTAGATTACGGTGTGGTTGCCGTAGTAAATGATTTACATAAGGGCCGTAACACAGGGATTGCATGGGCTTGGATACTCGATCTTAGCGCTGTGCTTATTATTTTATTTTCGCTTACAGGGGCTTACTTATTGTTGCCTCAAACCAAGCGTCTTAAAAAGTCATTGTTATACATGGTACTTGTCAGCGGTAGTTGCGGACTTGTGTATGTATATTTCGTTCCATAAGGAGTGTAGGCCGAGCATGCGTCAACTTATTCGTACCATTGCCTTGAGTGCTTTGTTTGTGAGTTCCGCAGCGTTTGCTGCGCCCAAAATGACAGTCGATTTAACCTTGCCGGAAATTACCGAAGGTCAATATCACAGACCCTATGTCGCCGTGTGGGTTGAAAATGCCCAAGGACAACCGGTGAAAACCTTAAGTCTTTGGGTTTGGGATGAAGGCTATAAATGGCTTAAAGATATCCGCCGTTGGTGGCGTAAAGCGGGTCGCGACGATATGAGCTTTGTCGATGGCATAGCGTCGGCAACACGTCCCGCGGGTCATTACAAAATCGATTGGGATTTAAAAGATGAGGCGGGTAAAGCGCTCGAACCTGGGAGTTACACTGTGTTTATTGAAGTGGTGCGAGAGCACGGCGGTCGCGATCTGGTGCGACAAAACATCGATTTAACCGCGGGGGATTTCTCCGTGCAGTTACCTGCTACCACTGAAACTGGCGTTATCGACATACGTTTAAGCGGTATGGCTCGCTGAGTCCATCTATTGAATAGGTTGCCCGTACATTATTAAATTTAAGGAAAAGGCATGAAATTACGTCTGATTGCATTACTTGGCACACTTTGTATTAGCCCGTTGGCGAGTAGCCACGATAGATGGATACTACCTAGCCACTTTAACGTTTCGGCCGAAAGCCAAGAAATAGTGTGGATCACCTCTGATGTATCAGCCAGCAACCAAGTGTTTATGGTGGATAAACCTTTCAGCGCCAGTGACGTGCGCGTATTACAGCCAAATGGAAAATCAACCTCTCCAAGCTCAAGCTATACTGGTGGCCGTAAGTCGGTGTTTGATGTGCAATTGACGCAAGACGGTACATATAAGTTTGAAAAAGAAGTTTCACCTCGTTATTTTTCTCAGTATAAAGTTAAAGGAAAAGAAGGGGTTGTACGCAGTCGCATGGATAAAAAAGCGACGACTGCCGCAATGCCAAAGGGCGCCTATGAACTTGAAAGTTCTTTAAATGTGTCGCGGGTTGAAACTTACGTCACCCGAAATAAGCCAACGGATGAGGTTCTGGCTCCTAAGGGAGAGTACTTAGAATTAGTCCCTGTGACCCATCCTGCGGATATCGTTGAAAACGAGCCCGCAACATTACAGTTTGTTTATGATGGCAAGCCTGTCGCTGGTGTGAGTGTTGCGGTTATGAAAGATGGCAGCCTATACCGTAACAAACCAGAGGAAATTGAATTCACCTCGGATAAAGACGGTAAAGTGATGATGACTTTACCTGCGGCGGGACGTTATCTTTTACATGCCTCTATCGAACGTCCAAACACAGACACATCCCTTGCCGATAAAACCGTTAGTGAGATTTTCCTGACCTTCGAAGCAGGGCTTGAATAGGGATTTATCACTTCGTTTAAGTGAGTTAGCGTTAAGCGTTAAATGCCCACAGCCTCAGCGGCGAGTGGGCATTTTTATTGCCATTCCATACTAAAATTTGTGCGAAACTTCCCTAGATATACAGATTTGAATTTCAATGCTGGTAACTCTGCTTCAGGTTGGGTAAGCTGCGTGAACGCATCGTTCTTGATGCATCAAAGGCGCATAACGATTAGAATAGCGCGATTCCACCTTCATTTAACTGTGTTGACCTTAGCGTTGGCACGGGTTGCTTTTGTTTTAAAGGAGACGAAAGAAGTTATGACTAAGGTTCCTATGACCGTTGTCGGTGCAGAGCAGCTGCGTAAAGAATTAGACATTCTCAAGTTTGAACGTCGCCCTAAAATTACTGAAGCGATTGCCTCAGCAAGGGAGTTAGGCGACCTAAAAGAAAACGCGGAATACCATGCAGCCCGCGAGGAACAAGGTATTTGTGAAGCACGTATCCGCGATATCGAGGGTAAATTATCTAACGCACAGATTATCGACGTGACTAAGATGGTGAATAATGGCCGGATTATTTTTGGCGCCACAGTCACCATTTTAAACCTCGATACCGATGCCGAAGTCACTTACCGTATCGTCGGTGACGATGAAGCCAACATCAAAGAAAACCTGATCTCGGTAAACTCACCGATTGCCCGCGGCTTAGTGGGTAAAAATGAAGGTGATGAAGTCTCTATCACCACGCCTGGCGGCTTAACCGACTACGAAATCATCTCGGTACAGTATTTATAATCGGCTTATCGTGCCAAGAGAATGACTCTTTAGTTATCCCAAACCGCCCTCGGGCGGTTTTTTGTTATCCGCTACTTAAGTTTGTCTGCTTACTTTAGTCAAGATGGAGACAGCGCTTTAGAGTTGAACTCTGGGCAAGATGGATAAAGATTAATTTGTCTCTTGATACACTTTTACTTAAGCTGCAAAGCTAACCATAAATGGGTTTATCATTCGTTTTATTAGAGGGCACGCTTTGGTAAAACATTGGCGTACAGGATTGATGTTAGTTTGCGTGGCGATCATGTTGATCGCGCACTCGGCTAGCTATACGCCAAAAACTTCAGCACAGCGCAGCGAATTCATTCTCCAGCATGTTCAGCTGCATTCCATCCAGAAAGATAGACTTCAAATGGACACTGGGGATCTCGATAACTCGTCTTCTACAACAACGTCAAACGCTGCACCCCAAAGTTGGCCCAATGCCGACGCTATCGCCCAATCTAATGCTCAAACCGTTGAAAGCTGCGGTTCATTAAATACCGATGCTGCCAATGCTGCCAATGCTGCCATTGCTGACTCAGAGTCTCAGCCTACACCTTGCCCTAGTTCCGATTATGTGAGTCATTCGGACGAGTTAAATTTTGCCCCGATAAATTCACCGCGCTTTCTCAGTCTTGCCCAGCACGATGTGCGAGAGGTGAAGCCAGAATATTTGCTCGCACTGGATTTTACGGTCGAATCCCCGCCTAATATTGTTGAATCGCCCAAGCTTGATATTGCATCCGATTGGACGCTTTCAGCTGTATCTTCCCCCGCTCGAATTTCCGGTTGGAAAGTCTCCAATCTTCAATATCGATTTAGTCAGCAAGCCGCTTAAACCGCCTCTTTAGGTGTGCCATCGACCGGAGTCCTCTCCCGTTGAGCTGCATACCATTGCATTTTTGTTCTAACCGAAACTTTTTATCGCGGCGGCATTCGCTGTGGTACTTGCGCCTCGCTTCACTGGCGCTCGATACATGTTTCGGGTTGATATCAATATGTTCGCTTAGCAATGTGAGTTAAGTGCTAGGTGATAAAAAGCGAGTTAATTCCATGGAAATAAAATCCAATAAACGGCTGTTAAATCATTATTCAGCTTGGAAATATATAGTTCTTATCGTCACAATTATAGTGATGTTATTCAGTGCCTTGC
The DNA here is from genome assembly GCF_024197625.1 of Shewanella sp. KJ2020. Taxonomy (NCBI): domain Bacteria; kingdom Pseudomonadati; phylum Pseudomonadota; class Gammaproteobacteria; order Alteromonadales; family Shewanellaceae; genus Shewanella; species Shewanella sp. KJ2020. Next base: position 87,258 of record NZ_JAKUKD010000031.1, read on the forward strand.
CGACATTTTACGGTGAGGATGCGGCGGTGCAGGTGGGCGCGAAGGCAGGGTTAACGCTCACACCTATTGCCCTTAGGGATAAGCTGCAAGCTGAAGGCGTGACGGTAAAACGTATCGACCAAAAGAATGGCGAAACCTTAATTGTCCTTGATGATGATAGCCAACAAACCTTAGTTAAAACCTTGGTTTCTTCTATGGTCAAAGAGCCCAAGGAGTTGACCTTATCCCTTGCCAGTGCGGCGCCAAGTTGGTTGCAAAACTTAGGTTTCCAGCCAATTAAACTGGGACTCGATTTACGTGGTGGTGTGCAGTTTTTACTCGATGTGGATGTTGAACCTGTGTATCAAACTCAGGCTGAGGCGTTAGTCGATTCGTTACGGCAGTTTATCCGCGAGCAGAAGATCCGCGGGGCTAGTGTGCATTTGGATCAAAGCAGCCAGTTGAACTTAACCTTGCCCGATAATGATGCCCGCGCGGCCGTGCGTCAGATGATGAAACAGTCCTATCCGAATTGGCAGTTATCGAATGCCGATGGTGCGGGTTTACAGATTAAGTTAAGCCAAGAGGAACAAACGAAACTGCGTAACTTAACCGTGCAGCAAAACCTGCAGGTTATGCGTAGCCGTATTGAAGAACTCGGTATCACTGAAGCCTTAGTGCAGCGCCAAGGCGAGCATCGAATTCGGATTGAATTACCTGGAGTACAGGATCCCGCCGCCGCAAAAAATGTAATTGGTGCTACGGCGAGTTTAGCGTTCTTCGAAGTGAAAGAGTCCGGTTCTGTCAATGCAATGGTGTTGAATGACAAGTCTGGTAAGCCTATTTATGTGAGCCGTACGCCTGTGCTAGGTGGCGATCATATTGTCGATGCGAGGGCGAGTTTAGGCGAGATGGGCATGGCTGAGGTGAATATTAATCTTGACCATGTGGGCGGGCAGAAAATGTCTGAGTTTTCCCGAACTAATATTGGTAAACCTATGGCGACATCTTACAGCGAATACAGCCGTGATGAGCAAGGTAAGGCCAAGCAAACTCAAGAAATTATCAGCGTCGCGACCATTCAATCCCAACTTGGGGATCGCTTTCGCATTACGGGTGCTGGCACCTATCAAGAGGCGCAGCAGTTAGCCCTATTACTGCGTGCTGGTTCTATGACGGCGCCAGTGACTATTGTTGAGGAGCGCACTATTGGCCCGACACTCGGTGCTGAAAACATTGAAAACGGTTTTGCAGCCCTTGGTTTAGGCATGGGTATTACCTTGCTGTTTATGGCACTTTGGTATCGCCGTCTCGGTTGGGTGGCAAACATTGCACTGATTTCCAATATGGTGATCCTGTTTGGGTTACTGGCGCTTATCCCGGGCGCTGTGTTGACCTTACCCGGCATAGCTGGCCTGGTGTTAACTGTGGGTATGGCGGTTGATACCAACGTGCTGATTTTCGAGCGAATAAAAGACAAGTTAAAGGAAGGTCGCAGTTTTGCGCTGGCGATTGATACCGGATTTGATAGCGCGTTTTCGACCATTTTCGACGCTAACTTCACCACTATGATCACCGCTGTCGTGCTGTACTCCATAGGTAATGGTCCAATCCAAGGGTTTGCCTTGACCTTAGGGCTAGGTCTATTGACCAGCATGTTTACCGGTATCTTTGCTTCAAGGGCCATGATTAACTTAGTTTACGGCCGTGATGCTAGCCGTCATGTGAGGGTATGATTATGAAAAATATGAATTTAATGGGCAATTTAACTCAGTGGCGTTATATTTCGAGCGCAATCTCGATCTTTTTAATGTTGGCATCGTTAACCATTATCGGCGTGAAGGGCTTTAACTGGGGCTTAGATTTTACCGGTGGTGTGGTGACCGAAGTGCAGCTCGATAGAAAAATCACCAGCAGTGAGTTACAACCTTTGCTTAACGCTGCCTATCAGCAGGAAGTCTCTGTGGTCTCGGCCAGTGAGCCGGGGCGGTGGGTGTTACGTTATGCTGACACAACACAAAGTAATGTGGATATTGCGCAAACCTTAGCGCCACTGGGCGAAGTACAAGTATTAAATACCAGTATTGTTGGTCCGCAGGTGGGTAAAGAATTGGCAGAGCAGGGCGGTTTAGCACTGCTAGTCGCTATGTTAGCTATCTTAGGCTATTTGAGTTACCGCTTCGAATGGCGACTCGCCTCCGGCGCTTTGTTTGCACTAGTGCACGACGTAGTCTTTGTGCTGGCGTTTTTCGCGCTGACGCAAATGGAGTTTAATTTAACTGTGCTCGCAGCTGTGCTAGCGATTTTGGGCTATTCCTTAAATGATTCGATTATCATTGCTGACCGGATTCGTGAGTTATTGATTGCAAAACCTAAGCTTGCAATTCAAGAGATTAATAACCAAGCAATTGTGGCGACCTTTTCCCGCACTATGGTGACCTCTGGGACCACTTTAATGACGGTCGGTGCACTGTGGATCATGGGCGGTGGACCGCTGGAGGGATTTTCGATTGCGATGTTTATCGGCATTTTAACCGGCACTTTCTCATCGATATCTGTCGGTACTTCACTGCCTGAGTTTTTAGGCTTAACGCCTGAGCATTACAAGAAACAAGTGATTTCAGATACGCCTTAATCTATGAGCGTAAAGCAAAAACAAAGGGGCCACTCAGTTGAGTGGCCCCTTTGTTAACACAATAAAAATCAAGAAAAATTACTTTGCCTTTGGCAGAGCAATCTTCATTTCCGGCGATTGACGATAAATCACCAGAATATGACCAATAAGTTGCACTTTTGCGGATTGAGTTTCACGTACTATGGCATCAACGATGGCATTTTTTAGCTCTCTGTCGGCAGAGGCTACTTTCACTTTAATCAATTCATGATAAGCGAGTGCGCTTTCAATTTCAGCGAGTACACCTTCAGTCAATCCATTGGCACCAAGCAGCACCACTGGCTTTAAATTGTGCGCCAGACCTTTTAAATGCTGTTTTTGTTTGGTTGTTAAGTTCATTTCTACCAACTTTTGCTGAGTTACTGTTGAAAAACGGCTATTCTACCCTTATATAGCCCTTGTGTAACTCTCAATTGTTGCGGATTTTAAATGTCAGGTAAAAAACGTACGGCCAGTTCCAATCGCTGGATGCTGGAACACTTTGATGATCATTATGTCAAACTAGCACAGAAACGGGGATTGCGTTCTCGCGCTGCGTTTAAGCTTGAAGAACTTCAGCAAAAGGATCAACTTATTCGCCCAGGTATGACTGTGGTCGACCTAGGTGCAGCGCCTGGCGGCTGGTCGCAGGTGGCGGTGAAGTTGGTCGGAGATAAAGGTAAGGTCATCGCCTGTGACATTTTGCCTATGGATCCCATCGTCGGGGTAGACTTTTTGCAAGGGGATTTTCGTGAAGATAAAGTCCTCGAAGCATTGCTTACCCGCGTCGGTGCAGATAAGGTTGACGTTGTGTTGTCTGACATGGCGCCCAACATGAGTGGTTCAGACGGTGTCGATCAACCGCGTGCCATGTATTTAGTGGAGCTGGCGTTAGATATGTGTCATCAAGTGTTGGCACCTAATGGCAGTTTTGCGGTCAAAGTCTTTCAGGGGGAGGGCTTTGACGACTATATGAAAGCGGTTAAAGAGGCGTTCAAAGTAGTAAAAACACGTAAACCGGACTCTTCGCGGGCACGTTCCCGTGAAGTCTATCTTGTGGCGACAGGGTACAAGTTGTAGTACCCTAGCGTTAATCATCGCAAGACTTTATGAGGTCTAGTAATTTGAGTGACATGGCAAAAAATCTAATACTCTGGGTTGTCATCGCCGTTGTGCTGATGTCAGTGTTTCAGGGTTACTCCCCCTCTTCTTCGTCATCGCAGAAGATGGATTATTCTACCTTCCTAGACAATGTTCGTGATGGACAGGTCGCTACGGTCGAAGTAAAAAGCGATCAGCGTACTATTGAAGGGTCTAAGCGAACGGGTGAAAAATTCACAACTATCATGCCGTTATATGATCAAGATTTGATTAATGATCTTGACCGTAAAGGCATCACTATGAAAGGGCAAGAAGCCGAAGAATCTGGGTTTCTAACTCAAATCTTCATCTCTTGGTTCCCTATGTTATTGCTTATCGGAGTATGGATTTTCTTCATGCGCCAGATGCAAGGCGGCGGTGGCAAAGGCGCTATGTCCTTTGGTAAGAGCAAAGCCAAGCTGATGAGCGAAGATCAGATTAAAACTACTTTTGCCGATGTCGCAGGTTGTGACGAAGCAAAAGAAGAAGTGAAAGAGCTAGTTGATTATCTGCGTGACCCAACTAAATTCCAAAAATTGGGCGGCCGTATTCCAACGGGCGTGCTGATGGTGGGTCCTCCAGGTACAGGTAAAACCTTGCTGGCGAAAGCCATTGCGGGTGAATCTAAAGTGCCTTTTTTCACTATCTCGGGTTCGGATTTCGTTGAAATGTTCGTTGGTGTTGGTGCATCCCGTGTGCGTGACATGTTCGAACAAGCGAAAAAGTCTGCACCTTGTATCATCTTTATCGATGAAATCGATGCGGTCGGTCGTCAACGTGGCGCGGGTTTAGGTGGCGGTCATGATGAACGTGAGCAAACACTAAACCAAATGCTGGTTGAGATGGACGGCTTCGAAGGTAATGAAGGCGTTATCGTTATCGCGGCAACTAACCGCCCAGACGTGCTCGATTCTGCGTTATTGCGTCCAGGTCGTTTTGACCGTCAAGTGGTTGTTGGTTTACCTGATGTTCGCGGTCGTGAGCAGATTTTAAAAGTGCATATGCGCAAAGTACCGCTTTCTGAAGATGTCAAAGCAAGCGTCATTGCCCGTGGTACGCCAGGTTTCTCCGGTGCTGACTTAGCTAACTTAGTGAACGAAGCAGCCCTGTTTGCGGCTCGCGGAAATCGCCGAGTTGTAGGCATGGAAGAATTTGAACGTGCTAAAGATAAAATCATGATGGGTGCTGAGCGCCGCTCTATGGTGATGTCTGAAGCCGAAAAAGAAATGACCGCATACCACGAAGCGGGCCATGCGATTGTGGGTTGTTTAGTCCCTGAGCACGATCCTGTGCACAAGGTCACTATCATCCCCCGCGGCCGAGCTTTGGGTGTGACTTTCTTCCTACCCGAAGCAGATTCTGTCAGTCAGAGTCGTCGTAAGTTAGAGAGCCAAATTTCGGTTGCCTACGGTGGTCGTTTAGCGGAAGAGCTTATCTACGGCAGCGACAAAGTGTCGACGGGTGCATCACAGGACATCAAATATGCGACATCTATTGCGCGTAACATGGTGACCCAGTGGGGCTTCTCGGACAAGTTAGGCCCATTGCTCTATGCCGAAGAAGACGGTGAAGTCTTCTTAGGGCGCAGCATGGGTAAAGCTAAAGCGATGTCCGATGAAACTGCGACCATTATCGATGCCGAAGTGAAAGTCTTTATCGACAAAAACTATGGCCGTGCTAAGCAGATTTTGACGGATAACCTCGATATTCTGCATTCGATGAAAGAAGCTTTAATGAAGTATGAAACCATTGATTCACTTCAAATTGACGATTTAATGAATCGCCGAGAAGTGCGTCAACCTGCCGATTGGCAAGTCGATGACAATGGTTCAAACGATAAAGGCAATGGCCAGGGTGAACCTGCGGTCAAAACGGAGGAAACCGCTAAGGCGGCTCCCGTTGAAACTGAACTTAAAGATGTGGATGAATCCCCCATTAAGTAAGTTGTCGTAATAGAAAGAGAACCCCGTAAAGGGGTTTTCTTGTTTTACCTTGCTAGAAAATTGACTGCGCTGTCATTTGTTACTGTTTCTTCATTCTAAAGATCCCCTGACTGTGGGGGAAAATCGGTAATGTGCTAGCAAGCGGCCCAAATGGAGTAAATACGTGTTTGAATTAATTGCTGGTACTAAACGCCTGTCTTTAGCTTCCCCCGTTGTGATGGGTATTCTTAATGTGACTCCCGATTCTTTTTCCGATGGTGGCAAATTTTCCTCCTTCGAGCTTGCCTGTAAACATGCCGACGAAATGGTCGCCCAAGGCGCCAAAATCATCGATATTGGCGGCGAGTCGACAAGGCCTGGTGCTGCTGATGTGAGTGTTGCAGATGAATTAGCCCGAGTGATCCCTTTGGTGGAATATGTCGCTAAACACCATGATGTGTGGATTTCGGTCGATACCAGCAAACCCGAAGTGATGCGCCAATCCGTTGCTGCGGGTGCACATCTGATTAATGATGTACGCGCTTTAATGGAGCCTGGGGCGCTTGAGACCGCTGCGCAGTTGAATGTGCCTATCTGTTTAATGCACATGCAAGGCGAGCCGCGCTGTATGCAGAGCGCTCCCGAATACCAAGATGTCGTTGCCGATGTCTCTGAATTTCTTACCGAGCGGATCCAGGCTTGCCTTGATGCGGGCATCCCGCGGGAACACTTATTGATAGACCCCGGTTTTGGCTTTGGTAAAACCTTAGAACATAACTATGAACTGCTGGCAAAGTTAGAGACTTTTGCCCAGTTTGAATTACCGATATTGATCGGTTTATCCCGTAAGAGCATGATAGGCAATCTCCTCGGAAGACCGACCTCAGAACGTTTGGCGGGGAGTTTGGCTGGCGCTATGATAGCGGCACAGAAAGGGGCTCATATTATTCGCGTACATGATGTTCCTGAAACTATGGATATGCTTAAAGTGTTACAAGCGACACAGGCATATCTCTAAACGCTATTCTTGTTAAGCAACTAATTAATATTATGATCCCAGTTAACTGGGACACATTTAGTGTATGGGGCGATATGAAAGAACGTAAATTTTTTGGGACTGACGGTATTCGGGGAAAGGTCGGTTCAGGGCAAATGACGCCTGAGCTAGCGCTGAAATTAGGTTGGGCCGCGGGACGGGTGTTATCCCGCAGTGGTACCAAGAAGGTGATTATCGGTAAAGATACCCGCATCTCAGGTTATATGTTTGAATCTGCATTGGAAGCGGGTCTTTCGGCCGCGGGCCTCAATGTGATGTTAATGGGACCTATGCCAACGCCTGCGGTGGCTTATCTCACCCGCACTTTCCGCGCCGAAGCTGGGGTCGTGATCAGTGCATCCCACAACCCTTACTATGATAATGGCATTAAATTTTTCTCAACCGATGGCAGTAAGTTAGACGACAATCTAGAGCTAGAAATTGAAGCCGAGCTTGAAAAGCCCCTCGTTTGTGTCGAGTCACATCTGTTAGGCAAAGTGTCGCGGATTGAAGATGCCCGTGGCCGTTATATTGAGTATTGCAAAGGTAATTTCCCAGCAGAACATACCTTAACGGGCTTAAAAATTGTGGTCGATTGTGCCCATGGCGCAACTTATCATATAGCTCCTGCGGTATTCCGTGAGTTAGGTGCCGAAGTGATAGCCATTGGTGATAAGCCTAATGGGGTGAATATCAATGACAACGTCGGCGCGACGTCCATGGGTAAAATTTGCGAAACCGTATTAGCTGAAGGCGCCGATTTAGGCATCGCGCTCGATGGTGACGGTGACCGAATTATGATGGTTAACAGCAAAGGCGAAGTCATCGACGGCGATCAAATTCTCTATATTCTGGCCTGTGATGCGAAAAAACGTGGCGTATTACGCGGCGGAGTTGTCGGTACCTTAATGTCTAACCTTGGGCTTGATTTAGCCCTGCAAGCGCTCGATATTCCCTTTGCCCGTTCAAAGGTGGGCGACCGTTATGTGATGGAATTGCTTAAGGAACTCGATTGGCGGATTGGCGGTGAGAATTCAGGACATATTCTTAACTTAGATCATGGAACGACAGGCGATGGTATCGTCGCTGGGATCTTAGTGTTAGCGGCCATGCGTCGTCAGAATGCCACGCTAGAAGAATTGACCTCTGAGATGGAAATGCTACCCCAAGTGCTAGTTAATGTGCGCTTTGAGGGTGAACATGATCCCCTGAAGTCCGATAAGGTTAAAGCGGCCCAAGCTCAAGTCGAGTCACAACTCGGGGCGCGTGGTCGAGTATTGCTACGCAAGTCAGGTACTGAACCTTTGATCCGTGTCATGGTAGAAGGTGATGATCATAGTGCAGTATTGGCTCACGCAAATTTGATCGCGGATGCGGTAAAATCGGCAAGCTAGTGTTTACCCATTTTGTAATGAGTGCGGCTGATACCGATTGAAAATGAAGGTGTTAGCTGTACAAATGAACAGAAAGCAGCTTTGGAGTGTAAAAATTAAGCATTCCAACCTGATATCTAAAAAAATTCGAATTTAGCTATTGTAACTTAATAAGTGGTTCGCTATTATTCACGCCGCTTTCAGAGGAGACAGTGATGGCACTCAGACGTCCTATGGTAGCTGGCAATTGGAAGATGAACGGCAGTGCGGCATTAGCCCAAGAGTTGTTCAAGAAATTTGCCTCTAAGCTCCAAAATGATTCAGCTGAAGTGGTTTTATGCCCGCCTTCTATCTATCTAGAGAGCGTTAGGCAACTGCTAGAAGCAAACAAGGAAGCGTTAGACGGTTCACTTGTTAGGATGGGCGCACAAAACCTAAGTCAGCATGACTTTGGCGCTTATACCGGTGAAGTTTCAGGTCAGATGCTCAAAGATTCAGGATGTCGATATGTGATTATCGGGCATTCAGAACGTCGCCGTATGTACGGAGAGACGAGTAATATCGTAGCGGAGAAGTTCGCCGCTGCACAAAAGCACGGTCTGACCCCAATATTATGTGTGGGTGAGTCGGGTCCAGCGCGGGAAGCAAGACGTACCTTTGAGGTAATTGCTGAAGAGTTGGACATAGTGATCCAGAAAAATGGCACTATGGCTTTTGATAACGCTATTATCGCCTACGAGCCATTATGGGCAGTGGGGACAGGTAAAAGCGCTACACCAGAGCAGGCACAGGAAGTTCATGCGTTTATTCGCAAACGCCTCTCTGAAGTATCTCCGTTTATCGGAGAAAATATCAGGATTCTCTACGGTGGTAGTGTAACACCGAGTAATGCTGCAGATTTATTTGCCCAACCTGATGTTGATGGTGGACTGATTGGCGGTGCCAGTTTAAACTCTAGCGAGTTTTTAAGTCTGTGTACCATAGCGATGAGCGCATAATATGTATGAAGTTTTAGTGGTTGTTTACTTGTTGGTAGCATTAGGTTTAATTGGCCTGATCCTCATCCAGCAAGGCAAAGGAGCTGATATGGGTGCCTCATTTGGCGCCGGTGCATCGGGTACCTTATTTGGTTCAAGCGGTTCAGGTAATTTCCTGACACGCACAACGGCGATTCTGGCCATTGCGTTTTTTACCTTAAGTCTGGTTATTGGCAACTTAAGTGCGAACCACGCAAAAAATGAAGATTCATGGAATAATTTAGGTTCAGATACTGAACAGGTGACACAACCTGTTGAGCAAGGAACCGAAAAGTCAGAAACTAAAATTCCTGATTAGTAAGTAAGAATTTAGCCGAGGTGGTGAAATTGGTAGACGCGCAGCCTTGAGGTGGCTGTGTCCTAACGGACGTGCGGGTTCAAGTCCCGCTCTCGGCACCAAATTAACTAAGATAGACGAGGTAACTTCTCTCTTAGTTATTGCAAGAAAAGACGATAGTCAATATACTTGCACACAGTTGACGCGGGGTGGAGCAGCATGGTAGCTCGTCGGGCTCATAACCCGAAGGTCGTCGGTTCAAATCCGGCCCCCGCAACCAGCTCCTAGTAACGAATAGTGTTTGAATTCGTTATGGTTTACAGGTTCTTGACACTAATGACCTCGTGATTACGGGGTTTTTTGTTATCTGGGACTTTTAAATTTGTCGTATATTCTATACGGCGTTGTACTAGGGCTATTCAGCCCTTTTTTGTTTTTTCCGGGGGTCAATTTTGGCAACATTAGAATCCAGACTGGCAGAAATGCTCAAAGTGCCTGTGGAAGCATTAGGCTTCCAACTCTGGGGCATTGAATATGTTCAAGCGGGTAAGCATTCAACACTTCGCGTGTTTATTGATGGCGAAAACGGTATCAATATCGAAGATTGTGCCAATGCCAGCCGTCAGGTCAGTGCTGTACTCGATGTTGAAGACCCTATTCCGACTGAATACACCCTAGAGGTTTCTTCACCTGGTGTGGATAGACCGCTGTTTACTGCCGAGCAGTATGCGGCCTACGTGGGTGAAGATGCGAAAGTTCAACTGACTATGCCTGTCGCGGGCAGTCGTAATTTAAAAGGCGCCATTACCAAGGTTGAAGGGCAAATGCTCTCGCTGAATGTGAATGGTAAAGAGCTAGTTGTCGCCCTGGATAATATCCGTAAAGGCAACGTAATCGCTAAGTTTTGATGGTTTCAAGGTGAACGAGGCAAGACGAGATGAATAAAGAGATCCTGCTAGTCGCTGAAGCGGTTTCAAATGAAAAGGCCGTTCCACGCGAGAAAATTTTTGAAGCGCTAGAGATCGCTCTGGCTACTGCAACCAAGAAAAAATACGAAGGCGATATCGACGTTCGTGTTTCCATCGATCGTAAAACTGGCGGCTACGAAACATTCCGTCGTTGGATGGTGGTTGACGACCATGGCGAAGCTTTAGAGAACCCATTCCGCGAGATCACGCTCGAAGCGGCTCGTTACGAAAATCCGGACATTCAACCGGGCGAATATATCGAAGACGATATCGAGTCCGTGGTATTTGACCGTATTACCACCCAAACCGCTAAGCAAGTCATAGTACAAAAAGTACGTGAAGCCGAGCGTGCGCAAGTGGTTGAGCAGTTCCAAGATAAAGAAGGCGAGCTGATCACCGGCGTGGTGAAAAAAGCGACCCGTGAAAGTGTGGTAGTCGATTTAGGCAGCAATGCCGACGGCGTACTGTTCCGTGAAGATTTAATTTCACGTGAATCTTTCCGCCCTGGTGACCGTGTACGTGCATTACTGTACTCAGTACGTCCAGAAGCCCGCGGCGCACAGCTGTTTTTAACCCGCACTAAGCCAGAAATGCTGATTGAGCTTTTCCGTGTTGAAGTGCCTGAAATTGCCGATGAGCTGATCGAAGTGATGGGCGCTGCCCGTGACCCAGGCGCTCGTGCAAAGATTGCCGTTAAATCCAATGACCGTCGTATCGACCCAATCGGGGCGTGCGTGGGTATGCGTGGCGCACGTGTACAAGCGGTATCGAATGAACTGGGTGGCGAGCGTGTTGATATCGTATTGTGGGATGATAATCCAGCGCAATATGTGATCAACGCAATGGCGCCAGCCGATGTGGCCTCTATCATTGTTGACGAAGATAACCATTCAATGGATATCGCCGTTGAGGCTGATAGCTTGGCACAAGCCATTGGACGTAATGGCCAAAACGTACGTTTAGCGACTCAACTCACAGGTTGGGAATTGAACGTTATGACAGTGGAAGACATGAATAAGAAACATCAGGCCGAAAGCGCCAAAGTGATGAGTCTATTTATGAGTTCATTGGATGTCGATGAAGATTTTGCACAAGTACTTGCGGATGAGGGCTTTACGTCGCTCGAAGAAATCGCATATGTACCTGTGTCTGAACTATTGGCGATTGATGGTTTTGACGAAGATCTCGTTGAAGCTTTACGTGAACGTGCAAAAGCGGCGATCTCGACCAGAGCTCTCGCTACTGAAGAAGCACTAGATGGTGTGGAGCCAAGTGACGAGTTGTTAGCACTTGAAGGTGTTGAAAGACACTTAGCCTATGTTTTAGCAAGCAAAGGTATTGTGACTCTAGAAGACTTGGCTGAACAAGGCATTGATGATTTGATCGAAATTGAAGAATTGACAGAAGAAAAAGCAGGTGCGCTCATCATGGCTGCCCGCAACATCTGTTGGTTTGGCGAAGAAGCATAAGTCGATCAACAGGGGGATTTAACTGATGGCAGATACTACCGTAGAGAAATTGGCCACGGAAGTGGGTAAAAGTGTTGAACGTCTGATTGAGCAATTCTCTCAGGCTGGAATTAAGAAAGGCCAAGCTGATAACGTCTCTGAAGCTGAAAAGCAGCAGTTACTGGATTATCTGAAAAAGCAGCACGGTGGCGAGAGTGCTCCGACTAAAATGACGCTGCAGCGCAAAACGGTATCAACCCTGAGCGTGGCGGGTAATGGCGGTCAATCTAAAGATGTGAAAGTGGAAGTGCGTAAAACCCGTACTTTCGTTAAGCGTGATGTGAATGACGCAGTGCTAAAAGCGGAAGAAGAGGCGAAAGCGGAAGCTGAAGCATTAGCAAAAGCAAAGGCCGAAGCGGAAGCGGCTCAAGCGGCCAAGGCGAAAGCCGAGGCAGAAGCTAAGGCTAAAGCAGAAGCTGAAGCCAAGGCAAAAGCCAAAGCGGCGGCAGAAGTGAAAGTAACCAAAGATGCTTCACCAGAAGCAGAAGCGGCACGTTTAGAAGCTGAGCGTTTAAAAGCGGCGCAAGAAGCGGCTACTAAGCGCAAGCAAGATGAAGAAGCGGCAAAAGCGGCTGAAAAAGCCCGTCTATTGGCGGAAGAAAACTCAAAGCGTTGGGCCGAAGAAGAGCGTCAACGTTTAGAAGCTGAAAGAAACGGCGATCACCATATCACCACCTCTAAAGTAGCCCGTGCTGCTGAAGATACTTCTGATCTGGACGAAGAAAAACGCGGTCGTCGTGCTCGTAACAAGAGCAATGCGAAGAAGCGTGGCGGTAAAGATGCCCGTGATGGCCGTGAAAAACACATGCGTAACCGCAGCACAGCACCAGAGTCTATGGCCCACGGCTTTAACAAGCCTGTGGCAGCTGTAAGCCGTGATGTGCGTATCGGTGAAACTGTTACCGTTTCTGAACTGGCGCATTTAATGGCAGTGAAAGCGACTGAAATCATCAAGCAGATGATGAAAATGGGCTCAATGGTCACGATCAACCAAGTGTTAGATCAAGAGACTGCCCAATTAGTTGCCGAAGAAATGGGCCACAAAGTGGTGCTAATTCGTGAAAACGAACTTGAGCATCAAGTATTGTTAGACCGTGACGATGAGGGTGGCGTTAAGCTGGAATCCCGTGCACCGGTTGTGACCATTATGGGTCACGTTGACCACGGTAAAACGTCTTTACTCGACTATATTCGCCGCGCGAAAGTGGCCGCTGGCGAAGCCGGTGGTATTACTCAGCATATTGGTGCATACCATGTTGAGACCGAAAACGGCATGATCACTTTCCTCGATACCCCTGGCCACGCCGCGTTTACCGCAATGCGTGCCCGTGGTGCCAAGGCAACGGATATCGTGGTGTTAGTGGTTGCGGCCGATGACGGTGTAATGCCACAGACCATCGAAGCAATTCAACATGCTAAAGCCGGTAACGTGCCGTTAATCGTGGCTGTGAACAAGATGGATAAACCGGAAGCGGATATCGATCGCGTTAAGAGCGAATTGTCACAACACGGCGTTATGTCTGAAGATTGGGGCGGAGACAACATGTTCGCCTTCGTATCAGCTAAGACAGGTGAAGGCGTTGATGATCTGCTTGAAGGTATTCTGCTACAAGCTGAAGTATTAGAGCTTAAAGCGGTACGTGATGGTATGGCCGCGGGTGTGGTGATTGAGTCTCAACTGGATAAAGGTCGCGGCCCTGTGGCAACGATTCTGGTTCAGGAAGGAACGCTGCGCCAAGGTGACATCGTTCTATGTGGTTTAGAGTACGGTAAAATCCGTGCGATGAAGGACGAGAACGGTCGTTCAATCACTGAAGCGGGTCCATCAATCCCTGTTGAAATTCTAGGTCTGTCTGGCGTTCCGTCAGCGGGTGATGAAGCAACAGTGGTACGTGATGAGCGTAAAGCCCGTGAAGTTGCCCTGTATCGTCAAGGCAAGTTCCGTGATGTGAAATTAGCACGTCAGCAAAAATCTAAGCTTGAAAACATGTTCGCTAACATGACAGATGGCGAAGTGAAAGAACTGAACATCGTTCTTAAAGCAGACGTACAAGGCTCACTCGAAGCGATTACCGACTCGTTAACGGGTCTGTCTACCGACGAAGTGAAAGTGAACATCATCGCTCGCGGTGTGGGCGCGCTGACCGAAACCGATGCGACCTTAGCTGCGGCTTCTAACGCTATCATGGTTGGCTTTAACGTACGTGCCGATGCGCAGGCGCGTAAGACCATCGAGAGTGAAAGCGTTGATTTACGTTACTACAGCGTTATCTATAATTTGATTGATGAAGTGAAAGCGGCGATGACAGGTATGCTGTCTCCTGAATTCAAACAACAAATTATCGGTCTGGCTGAAGTTCGTGACGTGTTCAAATCACCTAAGCTGGGTGCGATTGCAGGTTGTATGGTGACCGAAGGTACCATCAAGCGTAGCGCTCCAATTCGCGTACTGCGTGATAACGTGGTGATCTTCGAAGGTGAACTCGAATCTCTGCGTCGCTTTAAAGATGACGTTAACGAAGTTCGCAACGGTATGGAATGTGGTATCGGCGTTAAGAACTACAACGATGTTCGCGTAGGCGACCAAATCGAAGTGTTCGAAACCGTCGAAGTGGCACGTACTCTGTAACGATAAAGAGGGCGGCATTAGCCGCCCTTTCGATTTAATGACATTAGCTATGGTACAGATATTATGGCAAAAGAATTCAGTCGTACACGTCGCATAGCGCAGCAGTTGCAGCAAGAGCTTGCTCTGGTGTTGCAGCGCGACATGAAAGACCCCCGTATTGGTTTTGTTACCGTGAATGACGTCGATGTCTCCCGTGATTTAAGTTACGCCAAGGTCTTTGTGACCTTCTTTGAGGAAGACAAAGAAGTTGTACAGGAAAAGCTCAACGCACTGATCAGCGCCGCACCTTATATTCGCACCCTTGTGGCTGGCCGGATGAAGCTGCGAGTCATGCCTGAGCTGCGTTTTGTCTACGATAGCTCATTGGTAGAGGGGATGCGTATGTCTAACCTCGTGAGCCAAGTGATCAACCAAGATAAAGCGAAACAGCAGCAATTTGGCAGCGCTGAAGATGTCCAAGATATGGACGCGACAGACGATACCGAAGATACGGAAGGTAAAGATTAATGGCTCGTCGTCCAAAAGGCCGCTTTATCGACGGTATCGTGTTGTTGGACAAAGCCACTGGCATGAGTTCCAACTTTGCGCTGCAACGGGTAAAACGCTTTTTTAATGCGAATAAAGCCGGACACACGGGGGCGCTTGATCCGCTAGCCACAGGCATGCTACCCGTATGTTTAGGCGAGGCGACCAAGTTTTCACAGCATTTGTTAGATGCCGATAAGCGTTACCTAGTGACGGCAAAGCTGGGCCAGCGCACCGATACCAGTGATTCCGATGGTGAAGTGGTGCAGACGCGCCCTATGGATTTTACCGAGACTCAGCTATTGGCTGCGCTCGAGCATTTCCGTGGCGATACAATGCAAGTGCCTTCAATGTACTCAGCGCTAAAATATCAGGGGCAGCCCCTGTATAAATATGCGCGTGAAGGCATTGAAGTCCCCCGTGAAGCACGGCCTATCAGGGTATTTGAACTTAACTTTATCAAGCTCGAAGGTGATGAGTTGACCTTGGACATCCATTGTTCGAAGGGCACTTATATTCGCACTATTATCGATGATTTAGGTGAAATGCTTGGTTGTGGTGCCCATGTGATCATGTTGCGCCGCACCCAAGTCGCGCAGTATCCCTATGCTAAAATGGTCACCCTTGAGCAGCTTGAAGCGCTCGTTGCCAAGGCCCAGGAACAGCAGATAGAACCGAGTCTGTTACTCGATCCGCTTTTATTGCCTATGGATACGGCCGTGGCCGATTTTCCCGAGGTGAATGTACCCGATGCCAGTGCAGCCTATCTGATGCAGGGGCAGGCGGTGCGTGTTGCGGGGTTAGAGGCCGATAAATTAGTGCGTATTACCTTAGGGGATGCCCATCGGTTTGTTGGTATTGGCGCGATGAATGATGACGGTCTGTTAGCGCCTAAGCGACTCATTGTTATCCATGACGCGCCAGCACAGTAGCACATTGACCCTATTCGAAATCATTGTTCGATTAAGACCAGCCTGTTATTGCGCTAGGGTTGGATTATGGGTAGAATAGCGCGCCCTCTGGCTGAGTTAGTGATCGGCTAGAGATTCATACTATATATTTGGAGAGACACATGTCACTAAGTACTGAAGCGAAAGCAAAAATCCTAGCTGAATTTGGCCGTGGCGAAAACGACACTGGTTCAACTGAAGTTCAAGTTGCTTTGTTAACTGCGCAAATCAACCATTTGCAAGATCACTTCAAAGAGCACATTCACGATCACCACTCACGTCGTGGTCTGTTACGCATGGTTAGCGCGCGTCGTAAGTTAACTGCTTATCTGAAGCGTACTGATGCAGAGCGTTACAACGCACTGATCCAAAAGTTAGGTCTACGTCGTTAATTTCACGTCGACTAACGTAAAAAAGGAGGCTTAGCCTCCTTTTTTATTGCCCTAAATCTGGTTTTTCACTCGATTGCTCAACCGTCAACCGTCAACCGTCAACCGTCAACCGTCAACCGTCAACCGTCAACCGTCAACCGTCAACCGTCAACCGTCAACCCACCTACCACTTACCATCGATATGAGCGATGCTCGCGGTTTGGCTTGCAATATAGAGGGCCTCAAACTCAGCCTGGGGCAAAGGTTGACTAAAATAGAAACCTTGTCCAATCTGGCACCGATTTTCCTTCAGCCAGTCGAGCTGGAGCTCGTTTTCAATCCCTTCGGCAACGATCGTTAAATTTAGCTGTTTACCAAGCATTAAGATGGTCGATGCAATTGCACTATCACCTGGCAAATCCGATACAAAACAACGGTCAATCTTCATCGTCGTGATGGGCAGATGCCGCAGATATGAGAGTGAAGAATACCCAGTCCCAAAATCGTCCACCGCGATACCAAATCCTGCAGATTTCAGTTGTTCAAGCTTAACTATGGCCTGCTCAATATCGTTCATTAATGAGGTTTCAGTGATTTCTATTTCTAATAGATCAGGTTGGATTTGATAGCGTAGTGCCATTTGTTTGATATCGGATACTAGGCTCGCATCGGCAAATTGTTGCGATGCAACATTAATGGCAATCGGGATCGCATAGTTATATTTTTTCTGCCATTCCCTTAATGTCTTACAGCTTTGCTCTATCACCCAACGGCCAATCGGAATAATGATGCCGGTTTCTTCGGCTACGGGAATAAAGGACATAGGGCTGATTAAACGGCCGTCTTTTTGCCAACGGATCAAGACTTCACAGGCGATAACCTTGCCGGTTTGCAGATCGAGTTTAGGTTGAAAGTACAGTAAAAACTCATTGTTTTTCAGTGCATCGTGTAATGATGCTTCGGTACGTAAGCGTACTGCCGCGCGTTCGGTCATCTGCTGTTTAAAGAAGGCCCATTGATTCGACCCCGCCGCTTTTGCACTGTACATGGCAATGTCCGCATGGCGAATAAGATCTTCTGCGCTATTGCCGTCTTCGGGATAAATTGAAATACCAATGGACGCGGCCGGATGGATGGCATGCTCATTGAGCTGAATCGGCACATTGAGTTGAACTAACAGTTTATCGACAAAGTCTGCCGCTTGATCCGGTGACTGGACTGAGTCGGCCAAAATCACAAATTCATCGCCTCCTAAACGGGAGACAGTGCCTTTATCGCCCACAACTCGTTCGAGAATGCGGGCTATTCTGGCTAAAAACTGATCGCCTAGGGCGTGGCCGAGGGAGTCATTGATATTTTTAAAGCGATCTAAGTCGATAAACATCAAGGCAAAGCTGCGTTTATGTACTCGGGAGCGTTGAATCGTCACTGCGATGGTTTCGAGCAATAGCGTCCTGTTAGGTAACCCGGTAAGCGGATCGCGGGTCGCCATTTTACGCAGTTTAGATTGTGTCTGGCTAAATTGGATCAGGATTTGATTAAATTTAGAGGTTACTAAGCCTAATTCATCATCCTTATGGGCGCTGGACATAGGGAGTAAATTTTCATCCGGCGAATCGGGTTCAATCTTATCAATTGCTTCGCTTATTCTTGCTATTGGTTGAGTTAAGAAACGGTGGAATACCACCGAGAGCACTAAGGTGAGCAATAGGGCGCGAGCCAAGGTGGCGAGGAACCCCAATTTTAGCTGTGAAAACAGGGTATTGGTCAGCTCTTGGGTGTCGTAAAAAATAGTCAGAGTGCCGATAAGTTGCTGTTTTTGTGTGCCTTCAAAATAGAAGGGGCGATATAAGGGCCGAGAGATTTCTTTCAGATCATCGAAGAGTTTATTGCTGAGGCTGATAAATGTTTGCGAGCTATTTTTTTTATTATTACTGACGGAAACAAACATGGAACCATCATCGAGTTCTATCACCGCTGAGCCTACATGCTCGACTTTGATTGCACCTTCTAAGGTTTGCCTCGCTAAATTATCATCCAATGCCCAAACGGCATTGGCGGCGGGCTGCTCCACTGAGTCGAGTAGTTCCTGCTGTGTGGTGGTAAGTTGTTGTTTTGTCGAGATGACAACGAGGGCGATTTCAACAATAAAAATAGCGATAGCGAAAAATAACGCAGTAAATACGACGAGGTTAGTTTGTTTCCATGTTAGGGATTTAAAGCGACCTGTCATTCAGCTTGTCCTTTATTATTGTTTTTCGCCACAGGGATGATTTTCCGTATCAAATGAAAGCATAACTCTTTGTTGATTTACCCACTTTAGTGAAAAGATAGGTCTTTGTCATCATTATCTGCTCTTTATCTATTGTCCTTAATTGCAGTATACTTACGCGCGTAATTCAAGGTCATTAATTAAGGAATGGGTCACGTGAATCCAATTGTAAAGAGTTTTGAGTATGGTCAACATACAGTCACCCTAGAAACGGGTGTTATAGCGCGTCAAGCCGATGCAGCCGTGTTAGCGAGTATGGGTGACACGACAGTGTTAGTCACTGTTGTAGGTAAAAAAGAAGCCGAAGCCGGTCGTGACTTTTTCCCTCTGACTGTTAACTATCAAGAAAAGACCTACGCAGCGGGTAAAATTCCTGGTGGTTTCTTTAAGCGTGAAGGTCGTCCTTCAGAAGATGAGACATTAATCGCTCGTCTGATTGACCGCCCAATTCGTCCTCTTTTCCCTAATGGTTTCAAAAACGAAGTTCAAGTGATCATCACTGTGGTTTCTGTCGATCCACAAATCGAGCCAGATATCATTTCAATGATCGGTACTTCAGCGGCACTGGCTATTTCTGGTATTCCATTCAGCGGTCCTTTAGGTGCGGCTCGTGTGGGTTATATCAATGGCGAATACGTACTGAACCCAACTGTTGCTCAAATCGAGACTAGCCAACTGAACTTAGTGGTTGCAGGTACCGAAAGCGCAGTATTAATGGTGGAATCAGAAGCCCAAGCATTACCAGAAGAAGTGATGTTAGGTTCTGTTGTTTATGGTCACGATCAACAACAAGTGGTTATTAAAGCGATTGCTGAATTTAAAGCAGAAGCCGGTAAACCAATGTGGAATTGGACCGCACCAGTACAAGATGAAACCTTAGTCGCTCAGATTAAAGAGTTGGCTGAAGCGGGTTTAGGCGATGCCTATAAAATCCAAGTTAAACAAGATCGTTATGCTCAAGTTTCTGTCGTTAAAGCGGCAGTAAAAGAAGCTTTGTTAGCCAGTAATCCAGACGTTGATCTACGTGAAGTGGACAATTTACTGGGCAGCTTAGAGAAGAAAGTGGTTCGTGGTCGCATTATTCGTGGCGAGCCTCGTATCGATGGTCGTGAACCAGACATGATCCGTGCATTAAGCGTGTTAGCGGGCGTATTGCCACGTACTCACGGTAGCGCACTGTTCACCCGTGGTGAAACTCAGGCCCTAGTGACTTGTACTTTAGGTACTGAACGTGATGCACAGAAGATCGACAGCATCATGGGCGAGCGCACTAACCGTTTCATGCTGCACTATAATTTCCCTCCCTATTCTGTGGGCGAAACAGGTATGGTGGGTTCACCTAAGCGCCGCGAAATCGGCCATGGTAAGCTTGCATGGCGCGGTATTAACGCTGTTATGCCTTCAGCGGCTGAATTCCCATACAGCGTACGCGTGGTATCTGAAATCACTGAATCTAACGGTTCAAGCTCTATGGCGTCAGTCTGCGGTACTTCACTTGCGCTGATGGATGCTGGTGTACCTATCAAGACTTCTGTAGCGGGTATCGCTATGGGTCTAGTGAAAGAGGGCGATGATTTCGTTGTTCTTTCTGACATCTTAGGTGATGAAGACCATTTAGGTGATATGGACTTTAAAGTGGCGGGTACCCGTAACGGTATTACTGCACTGCAGATGGATATCAAGATCGAAGGTATCACTAAAGAAATCATGGAAATCGCACTGCAACAAGCCTATGGCGCACGTGTGCATATCCTGAACGTGATGGATCAAGCCATTGGTTCACACCGTGATGATATTTCTGATCATGCTCCACGCATCACAACGATCAAAATTAACCCAGAAAAAATCCGTGACGTTATCGGTAAAGGCGGCGCAGTTATTCGTGCTTTGACCGAAGAAACCGGCACTACGATTGAGCTGGAAGATGATGGTACTGTGAAGATTGCCTCTTCAAATGGCGAAGCAACTAAAGAAGCTATCCGTCGTATCGAAGAAATTACTTCAGAAGTAGAAGTAGGCCGTATCTACAATGGTAAGGTTATCCGTATCGTTGATTTCGGTGCCTTCGTGAACATTCTGCCGGGCAAAGACGGTTTAGTACACATTTCACAGATCAGTGATGAGCGTGTGGCTAACGTGTCAGATCACCTTGAGCTGAACCAAGAAGTGACAGTTAAAGTCATGGAAGTGGATCGTCAAGGCCGTGTAAGACTGTCAATTAAAGAAGCACAAACGAAAGAAGCTGCTGCAGAATAATTGAGAGATAAACTCAGTATTCCCATGCACTTTTAAGTGACTGCCCAAAAAGGAGATCCATTGATCTCCTTTTTATTGTCATCCCAAAACCACCGCCTCTGGCGGTGGTGATTGTTCCTTGAGGCTATAGCCTGAATTACGCCCATGCTAAAAGAGACTTCTTATTCACCACAAGTAAGAGGAAACGAAAAGCATGGGCGATTATAGAAGTTCATCACATGTTTATTGGCGTTGCAAATATCATATTGTTTGGACTCCGAAGTACCGTTTTAAAATTTTAAAAGGAAACCTTGGTAAGGAGTTATACAGGTCAATTTATATCCTTTGCAATATGAAGGGTTGTGAGGTTTTAGAATTAAACGTTCAGATAGACCACGTTCACTTGGTTGTCATAATCCCGCCGAAGCTGTCAGTATCAACGCTGATGGGAGTATTGAAAGGAAGAAGTGCGATAAGGCTGTTTAATAAATTCCCTCATGTACGTAAAAAGCTATGGGGCAATAGCTTTTGGGCCAGAGGTTATTTTGTAGATACAGTAGGGATTAATGAAGAAATCATTAGACGATATGTGCGCCATCAAGATAAACAAGATCAGGCACATGAGGCTCAATTGTCGTTGCAGATGATGTAGGTTCTTGGAATAGCCCCTTCCAGGGGCAAGTCAAAGCCGCCTTCTAAGAAGGCGGATTCTTTACTTGTTCAAATTTAATTAAGTTGCGATTAATGCTATTCGTCAATAGCAGTCCGGTGGTGGGATTGCTATCATGAACATTCTTCTGCGTGTGTTGGGAATCTAAAAAGGTAGAAATGGATGAGTCTTAAAATTAGAACCGCTATTGTTGCTGTGCTGGCGGCTGCCAGCCTGATGTTGGCTGGATGTGCAACCACTCAGTCTCCCTTAGAGAACCACAATGATGTTGAAGGTAAGTTAGTCGTTGCCCCAGTAATGCCCGATTATAAAGTCGAAGTGACGTTGGCGAAACTCAATGAGATTTTATCCGCCGTCGAGTTAACCAATGAACAAAGGGCGCGTTTTCACTATGACCGTGGTGTGATTTATGACAGTGTAGGGTTAAGGCTGTTGGCGCGTATTGATTTTATGCAAGCGTTGAAGCTCCAGCCCGATCTGGCCGATGCTTATAATTTCCTTGGAATTTATTACACCCAAGAAGGCGATTACGACAGTGCCTATGAGGCCTTCGATGGCGTATTAGAACTCTCCCCTAATTATGATTATGCCTATTTAAATCGTGGTATCGCGCTCTATTATGGCGATCGCAATGATCTTGCGGTAAAGGATATGCAAGCCTTTTATGCCGGCGATAATAAAGATGGTTACCGTGCATTGTGGTTGTATTTGATCCAATCAAAAGACAATGTGACCGAAGCCAAGCGTCAATTACAGGAACACCGCCAGGGCCTCGAAGCCGATGCTTGGTCAACCGTTATCGTTGACCACTATCTTGGTTTAAAAAGCCGTGATGACGTATTTGCCGCGGCAAAATCGGGGCTGACTCATCCAAAAGAATATGCCGAGCGTTTATGTGAGGCCTATTTCTATTTAGCCAAAATGGCGATAGAGACTAAGCAATATCAGGATGCCGCAAACTATTTACGCCTTGCACTGGCGACTAATATCTATGATTTTGTCGAACACAGATATGCACGCATCGAACTGGCAAAAGTTAAAGGCTTGCTAGAAGAAGCAAAATAACCTGCACACTCCCGAGTTCATCTCGGGCTTTGCCTAGCCAAGAGAGCAGTGAGGCGCTATAATTTGCGCCTTTTTAGCGATACGAGTGCATAGGTTAAATGTCAGACAATAAAGTAGAGGTCGATAAACGTCGCACCTTCGCGATTATATCGCACCCCGACGCGGGTAAAACCACCATTACCGAAAAAGTGCTGTTATTCGGAAACGCTTTGCAGAAAGCGGGAACGGTTAAAGGCAAAAAATCGGGCCAGCATGCTAAGTCTGACTGGATGGAAATGGAGAAGGATCGTGGTATTTCTATTACTACGTCTGTGATGCAATTCCCCTACGGTGGCGCCCTCGTTAACCTACTCGACACGCCTGGTCACGAAGATTTCTCGGAAGATACCTATCGTACGCTGACTGCTGTTGACTCCTGCCTGATGGTCATCGACTCCGCGAAGGGTGTTGAAGATCGCACCATCAAGTTGATGGAAGTTACCCGTCTGCGTGATACGCCGATCGTGACCTTTATGAACAAACTCGACCGCGATATCCGTGATCCTATCGATCTGATGGATGAAGTCGAAAACGTACTGAATATCGCCTGTGCACCTATTACTTGGCCTATAGGCAGTGGTAAAGAATTCAAAGGTATTTACCACATACTGCGTGATGAAGTGGTGCTTTATCAAGGTGGTATGGGACACACTATTCAAGAACGTCGTGTGATTAAAGGCATTAATAATCCCGATCTTGAGAAAGCGATTGGCAGTTATGCCGCTGATTTACGTGATGAAATGGAATTAGTGCGCGGCGCATCGAATGAGTTCGACCACGCGGCTTTCTTGAAAGGCGAGTTGACACCCGTGTTCTTCGGTACGGCATTAGGTAACTTCGGTGTGGATCATATTCTTGACGGTATCGTCGAGTGGGCGCCTAAACCATTACCGCGCGAAAGTGATGTCCGGACGATCATGCCCGATGAAGAGAAGTTCACCGGTTTCGTGTTTAAAATTCAAGCTAACATGGATCCAAAACACAGGGACCGTGTGGCCTTTATGCGTGTCTGTTCTGGCCGTTACGAGCAAGGCATGAAAATGCACCATGTTCGAATTGGTAAGGATGTTAACGTCAGCGATGCATTGACCTTTATGGCGGGCGACCGTGAGCGCGCCGAAGTGGCTTATCCTGGCGATATCATTGGTTTACATAACCATGGCACTATTCGTATTGGTGATACTTTCACCCAAGGTGAAAAGTTCCGTTTCACAGGTGTGCCTAACTTTGCGCCGGAAATGTTCCGCCGTATTCGTTTGCGCGATCCGCTTAAACAAAAGCAATTGCTGAAAGGTTTAGTACAGTTATCTGAAGAAGGTGCTGTGCAGGTCTTCCGTCCATTAGACACCAACGATTTGATCGTGGGCGCTGTGGGTGTGCTGCAGTTTGAAGTGGTAGTTGGCCGTTTAAAGAGTGAATACAACGTCGAAGCCATTTACGAAGGTATTAGCGTTTCTACCGCTCGCTGGGTTTATTGTAAGGATGAGCGTAAGCTAGAAGAGTTCCGCCGTAAGTGCAGCCAAAACTTGGCCCTCGATGGTGGTGATAACTTAACTTATATTGCGCCAACTATGGTTAACCTTAATCTTTCGATGGAAAGATACCCTGATATAGAGTTTGCGAAAACCCGCGAGCATTAATTTGGGTTGGTTTGCAGTAGTGTTTAAATGGCGGTCTATTACCGCCATTTTTGTATCTAATTTACGGTTTGGGATGCTGATATGGCTAATTGGATCACAAAATCATGGCAAGCTTACATTCGATGGTGCGATAAAATGGAGCTTACTCCTGAAAATCGCCGTTGTTGCATGCCTCGCCTTGAAGATCCGCCGCTCACGCCAAAGTGCTCGACTAAAGCGTCTAGTTTACCAATCGCATCCAAACCAGCATTAAAACCTGAGCGCAAGCCCGATGATGAGTGAGGTATTGGCCTATGTTAGATACCCACGCGCATCTAGATTTTCCTGAGTTTGATGCAGACCGTGAGCAAGTGGTTCAGCGTATGCATCAAGCTGGGATCAGTAATCTGATTATCCCTGGCGTTTCCCCCGACCACTGGCAAAAACAACTCGCCGTTGCACAGCAATATCAAGCCTATTTTGCATTAGGCATCCATCCTTGGTTTTGCCCAGAGGATGTTGATGCTGGGATCTTGGCATTAACATCTCAAGTGACTTCGTTGCTCGAATGTCCTCGTTTTGTTGCTATTGGTGAATGTGGCTTAGATGCGCTTTATCCCTCAACTTGGTCGCGGCAGTTAGCATTTTTTGAGGCGCAACTGGCGTTAGCGAAATCCGTTAATCTGCCGGTTATTGTCCATAGTGTGAAAACCCATGCCGAGGTTTTGGCCTGTTTGAAAAAGCATCAATTGTCTAGAGGTGGCGTGATACATGCTTTTTCTGGCAGTGTTGAGATTGCACAAGAATATATCAAATTGGGTTTTAAGCTCGGGATTGGTGGTTTGATTATGAACCCCAACGCCAAAAAATTGCTCAAAACAGTCGCTGAATTATCGCTCGAAAACTTCCTACTTGAGACTGATTCTCCCGCCATGACGCCGTTAAATGTTACTGAAAAACGTAACCAACCCGCCAATGCTGCGCTTTTTATCGACAAAATTGCAACTTTGCAAAAAAAATCAAGTGTTCTAATATCAGAACACTTGATGTTGAATGCAGTGCAACTGTTTGACCTTTAGTTGTTTTTAATTAAACAGGTGTAGGTCGCATTAGCATTCTTCACTAAGCGATTGAAATTAAACTCCAAAAATTTGATCAAAACGACGATTTTCGACTTTGCCTCGGGTATAATCTGACTCGGAAATAGGTTGATTAACAACATAATTAAAAAGTGTTAACAATAGGGTGATGGTTAATGAATATATTGATGAGTTTAGTAGGGGTGGTCGTCCTACTTGCGATAGGTTTCCTCCTATCGAATAACAAAAAAGCAATTAATCTGCGTACAGTGGGTGGCGCTTTAGCTATCCAGGCCGCCTTCGGTGGTTTTGTTTTGTACGTTCCTGTCGGTAAAGATATTCTGAAAAGTGTATCTGACGCCGTCTCTAGCGTAATTGGCTATGCACAAAACGGTATTGGCTTCCTGTTTGGCGATTTAGCTAACTTCAAACTTGGCTTTATCTTCGCGGTAAACGTATTGCCAGTTATCGTGTTCTTCTCTTCTTTGATCGCCGTTCTGTACTACTTAGGCATCATGCAGTGGATCATCCGTATTATCGGTGGTGGTCTGCAAAAAGCATTAGGCACAAGCCGTACTGAATCTATGTCAGCGACAGCTAACATCTTCGTGGGTCAGACTGAAGCGCCGTTAGTGGTTCGTCCATTTATTCCAACTATGACGCAATCTGAATTATTTGCGATCATGGTCGGTGGTTTAGCTTCAATCGCAGGTTCAGTACTGGCTGGTTACGCGCAAATGGGCGTGCCTATTGAGTACTTAGTTGCTGCGTCATTTATGGCGGCACCAGGTGGTCTATTAATGGCTAAACTGATGCACCCAGAGACTGAAGTCGCTAAAAACGATATGGATGAGCTGCCAGAAGATCCTGATAAGCCAGCTAACGTGTTAGACGCTGCTGCTGCGGGTGCTTCATCTGGTATGCACTTAGCACTAAACGTAGGTGCCATGCTGTTAGCCTTCGTTGGTTTGATTGCGATGATCAACGGTATTATCGGTGGTGTGGGCGGTTGGTTTGGTGTTGAAGGTTTAACACTGGAACTGATCCTAGGTTATGTGTTCATGCCTTTAGCCTTCCTAATCGGTGTGCCTTGGAACGAAGCTTTAGTTGCTGGTTCTTTCATCGGTCAAAAGATCATTGTTAACGAATTCGTTGCTTACCTAAACTTTGCTCCATACTTAAAAGACATTGCCGATGGCGGTATGGTCGTTGCTGAAACCGGTTTAGCCATGACAGACAGAACTAAGGCGATTGTTTCGTTTGCTCTGTGTGGTTTCGCTAACTTGTCTTCAATTGCGATTCTGCTTGGTGGTTTAGGTGCTATGGCTCCTAACCGTCGCCATGATTTAGCAAGAATGGGTATTCGTGCGGTTATCGCCGGCTCACTCGCTAACTTAATGAGCGCCACAATTGCGGGTCTGTTCTTAGCTATTTAAGTTAAGACGCTCGAGGGGGTAACCCCACTAACTAGGTCCTGGCTATGCAGGGCGGGACCTAAGTTAATTCAACCATTTTCCAGTAGTGATTCCTGTAGTGAATAGTTTCTCCGATAGCATTGACCAGAATACAAGGAAACTCGATTTGTTATTCTGTTCATATGTCGTGAATGCACGGTTAAGTTAATTAATCGTGATAAAGAAGTCGCGACTTTGTTCACAATTAAGAATTTTGTGTTCGTGATTTTGCGCTAGATTATTGAGATTTTTTTTAATCTAGGTAGAATGCGAGCGCCACAAAAAGAACGCTACCCTCGATGGTAGCAAACAAGATAAATGGGGTTGATGATGAAAAATGTTAAAACTTTAGCTTTAGCCGCTACAGCAGTAGCTGCAATCTCTGGCAACGCATTTGCCGCTGACCGTTCTGACCTGCACGGTTCAGACTACAAGTGGATGCAGTTCAACGCTATGTACTCTGTCGGTGAAAAACCTGATAACCCAGCTACTGGCGACCAACACAACTACTTAGAAATGGAATTCGGCGGCCGTTCTGGCATTTTCGATCTCTATGGTTATGTTGACATATTCAACTTAGCAAACGAGAACACCAAAGACGGTGACAAGAACCCAGGTTCTGGCACCAGCAAACTGTTCATGAAGTTTGCACCACGTGTATCTATCGATGCATTAACTGGCAAAGATTTATCTTTTGGCCCAGTACAAGAAGTTTACTTCTCTACTCTGTTCAACTGGGACGGTCTGAACGGTGAAGGCGTTAACTCTACATTCTGGGGTGTTGGTGCTGACGTAAACGTGCCTTGGTTAGGCAAAACAGGTATGAACCTGTACGGTTTCTACGACATGAACGCGAAAGAGTGGAACGGTTACCAATTCTCTGCTAACTGGTTCAAGCCTTTCTACTTCTTCGACAACAAGAGCTTCCTGTCATTCCAAGGTTACATCGATTACCAATTCGGTGCTGACGAAGACAAGACTGCTTTCGTACCAAAAACCTCTGACGGTGGTAACATCTTCTTCGGTCTATACTGGCACTCAGATCGTTATGCTCTGGGCTATGGCCTGAAAGGCTTTAAAGACGTTTACCTGTTAGAAGATGGTGCAGGTGCTCTAGCTCTAGAATCAACAGGTTGGTCACACTACCTGTCAGCTACTTACAAGTTCTAATCACTTGTAATAGCCGTTGGAGCCGCAATCTGCGGCTCCACATTTAATCTGCCATAAATCTTTATCTAAACTTATTTAGAATGCTGGGCAGTGAGTTTATATAAAGGTTTGTGTTTTTCTCGCGCTAAAACGGATTTTTCGCGGAAAAGTAGGAACAAGGTCTTACTCGTATCCTCTCTTCCGGTCTTCAAGGATTCAAGTCGTGATCACTTATAGTCAATTTAAGTGTCAGGATGCGTATGTGTTATGCATAGGCAAGATTGAATACCTAATAACAAAGTAATTTACCTAGGTAAGTTACTCGGCATCGCCTGAAGGCCCGGCCATATAAAAATAATCAAAAATAATGCCACCTCTAAGCCTTGCTTTTAAGAGACTGATTTCTATTTATTTAATTTTTCTTTTGGAGAGCTATTATGACTGATTTAAAAAAAGCAGCACAACGCGCCATCGAGTTAATGGACTTAACCACATTGAATGATGACGACACAGATCAGAAAGTGATCGATCTGTGCCATAAGGCGAAAACCGCCGCAGGTAATACCGCCGCTATCTGTATTTATCCGCGTTTTATCCCTATCGCACGTAAAACCTTAGATGAAATTGGCGCCGAAGATATTCAAATCGCTACTGTGACTAACTTCCCCCACGGCAATGATGATATTGCGATTGCTGTGCTCGAAACCCGCGCCGCAGTCGCCTATGGCGCCGATGAAGTCGACGTGGTTTTCCCATACCGCGCGCTGATGGAAGGTAACGAAACCATAGGTTTTGAATTAGTTAAAGCCTGTAAAGAAGCCTGTGGTGAAGTTTTACTGAAAGTGATTATCGAATCTGGCGTATTAGCCGATCCAGCGCTTATTCGCCGTGCATCTGAGCTTTCAATCGACGCTGGTGCTGATTTTATCAAAACCTCTACGGGTAAAGTACCTGTTAACGCTACCCTAGAAGCGGCCGAAATTATGCTGACTGTGATCAGCGAGAGGAACCCTAAGGTCGGCTTTAAGCCTGCTGGCGGCGTGCGTGATGCTGCCCAAGCTGCAGAGTTCTTAGGGGTTGCCGAACGTATTCTGGGTGCTGACTGGGTGTCTCCACGTACCTTTAGATTTGGGGCTTCAAGCTTACTCAACAGCTTGTTACACACCTTAGAATTAGCCGATGCGCCTAAGCCTACTCAAGGCTATTAATCACAGATTAATACAAAAACGGTATATCGAATCTAATTAAGTGTGACCTAAATCTAGTTGAAAACATCAGAACTTCGATAGCATGTGTTTGTAATATTGCTACAGTTTTGATGTTTCATTGCAAAGATAAATGCCAGACTTTGGATTTGGCTTTTATCTTGGAGGCAGTATCATGTTTCTAGCTCAAGAAATTATTCGTAAGAAACGTAATGGTTTAGCGTTAAGTTCTGAAGAGATACAGTTCTTTGTTAAGGGCATAACCACCAATGCCGTGTCTGAAGGTCAGATCGCCGCACTCGGGATGGCAGTGTACTTTAATGACATGAATATGGATGAAAGAATCGCGTTAACGATTGCAATGCGCGATTCGGGCACAGTGCTTAACTGGCAATCCTTAGGCCTTAACGGACCAGTAATCGACAAGCACAGTACTGGCGGTGTCGGTGATGTTATCAGCCTGATGCTCGGCCCTATGGCTGCGGCTTGTGGTGGTTACGTGCCGATGATTTCAGGCCGCGGCCTAGGTCATACCGGTGGCACCTTAGATAAGTTTGATGCTATTCCGGGTTATCAGACCGAGCCTTCAAGCGAATTATTCCGCAAAGTCGTTAAAGACGTCGGTGTGGCCATTATCGGTCAAACGGGCGATCTGGTTCCCGCCGATAAGCGCTTCTATTCCATCCGTGACAATACCGCCACCGTCGAATCCATCTCCCTTATTACCGCCTCTATTCTTTCTAAGAAATTAGCTTGTAGCTTAGATGCGCTGGCGATGGACGTAAAAGTTGGTAGTGGCGCCTTTATGCCAACCTATGAAGCCTCCGAAGAATTAGCCCGCAGTATCGCGGCGGTGGCTAATGGTGCTGGCACTAAAACCACGGCCTTGCTCACCGATATGAATCAAGTGCTTGCATCCTGTGCGGGTAACGCGGTTGAAGTAAAAGAAGCCATCGATTTCTTAACCGGTGCTTACCGTAATCCTCGCCTATACGCAGTGACTATGGGTCTATGTGCCGAGATGTTGCTCCTAGGTGGTCTTGCGACCGATGAAGCCGATGCCCGTGCGAAATTGAACCGCGCGCTAGATAACGGCCGTGCTGCCGAGATCTTTGGCAAGATGGTTTCTGGCCTGGGTGGTCCTGTCGATTTTGTTGAAAACTACAGTAAATATCTGCCGCAGTCGCAAATTATTCGTCCAGTGTTTGCCGATACTCAAGGCTTTGCCCACAGTATGGATACCCGCGAGCTAGGCTTAGCCGTGGTGACATTAGGTGGCGGCCGCCGTAAACCCGGCGATGCACTAGACTATAGTGTTGGCCTGACTCAAGTATGCGCCCTTGGTGACAAAATTGACTCATCAACACCGATTGCCGTGATCCATGCGCAATCTGAAGCCGCCTTTGCCGAAGCGGAAAATGCCGTTAAAAAAGCGATTCACATTGGTGAAACCGCCCCTGAAAAAACACCTGAGATCTATGCTTACATTCGTGCATCGGATCTTTAAGGAAGTATTATGAAACGTACAATTATTATGATGTTGGACTCCTTTGGTATTGGCGCAGCCGCCGATGCCGCCAAGTTTGGGGATATAGGATCTGACACTTTTGGTCATATCGCAAAAGCTTGCGCCGAAGGCAAAGCCGACATCGGCCGTGAAGGGCCACTTAAGTTACCTAATTTAGCTCGCCTCGGCCTAGGCCATGCGGCGATGGAAAGCACGGGTGCCTTTGCACCTGGGTTTGGTGAAAACGTTCAACTGATTGGCGCCTATGGTCATGCCCAAGAATTAAGTTCGGGTAAAGATACCCCGAGCGGTCACTGGGAAATGGCGGGTGTGCCCGTGTTATTCGAATGGGGCTATTTCAGCGAGCATCAAAATTCATTTCCGAAAGAACTGACGGATAAGATTTTAGCCCGTGCGGGACTCGATGGCTTTTTAGGGAATTGTCATGCCTCTGGCACTACGATTCTGGAGGAATTGGGCGAAGAACATATGCGTTCTGGCAAGCCTATTTTCTATACCTCGGCTGACTCAGTGTTTCAAATCGCCTGCCACGAAGGCACTTTTGGTTTAGAAAACCTCTATCGTCTTTGCGAAATTGCCCGTGAAGAGTTAGAGCCTTACAACATAGGTCGGGTGATTGCCCGTCCATTTGATGGTACAGGCCCAAGTGACTTTGCCCGTACTGGCAACCGTAAGGATTACTCCCTTGAGCCGCCAGCAAAAACCGTGTTAGATAAGCTCAAGGAGGCCGGTGGCGAAGTGGTGAGTGTAGGTAAGATTGCTGACATTTACGCTTACTGCGGTATCACTAAGAAAGTGAAGGCGAACGGCCTTGAAGCCTTATTCGATGCGACCTTAGCCGAAGTTAAATCCGCTGGCGATAACACTATAGTGTTTACTAACTTCGTCGATTTTGATTCCCACTATGGCCACCGCCGTGACGTGGCGGGCTATGCTAAGGGGCTGGAGTATTTTGATGCCCGCTTGCCTGAAATGCTGGCCTTACTGGGTGAAGACGATCTGCTGATTTTAACCGCGGATCACGGCTGTGACCCAACGTGGCAAGGCACTGATCATACCCGCGAGTATGTGCCTGTACTTGCCTATGGCGCAGGCTTAAAGGCCGGAACGCTTGGCCGCCGTAATAGTTTTGCCGATATAGGTCAATCAATTGCGAGTCATTTTAAGCTCGAGCCAATGGCCTATGGCGAGTCGTTTATTTAATTAAACGCGCTGGATATCAATTTGGCGGCTGAAATTGGGCCGCCAGTAAACAAAGACTTAAGTCTTAATAAAATAAACAGGGGTTATTTCGATGGCAACACCACACATTAATGCTGTAGAGGGCGCATTCGCTGAGACGGTTCTGTTTCCTGGCGATCCATTACGTGCAAAATATATTGCTGAAACGTTCTTAGAAAATGTTGAGCAAGTGACTGATGTTCGAAACATGCTAGGTTTTACTGGTACTTATAAAGGCAAACGTATTTCGGTAATGGGTTCTGGCATGGGTATTCCTTCATGCTCAATCTATGCAACTGAATTAATTAAAGATTACGGCGTTAAGAACCTGATCCGTGTAGGTACTTGTGGCGCGATCAGCACAGACGTTAAAGTGCGCGATGTGATCATCGGCATGGGCGCTTGTACCGATTCTCAAGTGAACCGTTTACGTTTTAAAGGCCAAGATTTCGCTGCAATCGCGAACTATGAGCTGATGAATGCCGTGATTGAATCTGCCAAAGTTAAAGGCACTAAGATCCGCGTGGGTAACGTATTCTCTGCCGATTTATTCTACACTCCCGATCCACAAATGTTTGACGTGATGGAAAAAATGGGTGTGTTAGGGGTAGAAATGGAAGCCGCCGGTTTATACGGTGTTGCCCATGAGTTTGGTGCCCGCGCCCTGTGCGTTGTGACCGTATCTGATCATATCCGCACTGGTGAAAAAACCACTGCTGAAGAACGTCAAACGACCTTCAATGACATGATTATTATGACATTAGAAGCGGCGATTACCCTGTAATTCATTGTAATTGTTGCTTGGGTTAAAAAGGGTTCGCATTGCGAACCCTTTTTTATGGGTCATTGTCTCGTCGCCGAGATTGCGAAGCTTGATGGATTTAGCCCGTGGAGTCCGTATCGAGATCGCTGGGTTGGGCAGGGCTTTTCTCTGCACTGGTTTTTGCTTGATTTTTAACGCGGCGGATCGTTTTTACTTTGGGTTTTAATTCTGATTTAGTGGGCTTAATAGCGTTTTTAGAAAGATTAAGCTCTTGTTCTGGCTTTATTTTGTCGCCACTCTTCTCCTCTGGCTTAGGTTGATCTTCAGTCTTAGGTTGAGGATTAGTCAAGTTTATCTCTGTATTAGCCTTAGCACCCTCTGCGACTTTGTCCTCTATATTTTTAGAGGCATCTAATACGGCGAATTCTGCCTCAGCCGCTTCAGTCTGTTTGGTCTTGTTATTTTTCTTGGGATTTTGACGTAATTTAACCCGGGTACGACGGCGGTCAAAATCGGCACGTTTAAAGGAAAGAGCCCGGGATAACAGCATGCCAATCAAGCCCGCGACCAGCAGCATGATTTGCTGTTGCTCCATATTCAGGTTGTGGGCTTCTTTAATTTCATTAAAAAACAGTTTGGTATCGAGTCTGACCTCAACATAACCTAGGTTCTTACCCTCTTGGATAACAGGCTCAACATAGGGCGGATATTTGCTGAGTAGCAGGTTCATTTCTTCGGAGTCAGGATCGGTTCCCTCTTTGGTAATACTTTGGGCAAAGGAGAGCCTAATGCCTTGGTCACTGAATATGGCCGCTGAGATCACCTTAGGATCTTCGACTAGCGCACTGGCTAACCATTGCAGCTGCTCATCATTTTGCAACTGCAGCGCGGGCGCCGCACTATAGGCGGTTTGCTGTACCAGTAATCTTGCCATCTTTTGCGTTTGGGACTTTAGAAGCAGTTGACCTTGTAGTAGGCTTGTTTCCCACAATTGCACTAAGCCCACCATCAAGGTCAAAGCGATGGCGATTTGGAGCAGTCTACTGATTTTATGGCTTTTCTTAAGCCCTTTAAGATATAACACTTCGACCCTTAACATTTAACACGCTTGCCTAATCATAATTGATTATGCGTGAGCCCGATAGTTGGAGAACACCCGTCCTATGGAAAGCTTGAACCCAGATGCCTTATTTGTATGGTTAGCTGCTAGCCCCACGCCACGGTTTGAATACCAAGGGCATGCCTTTGAAACTTATCAAGAGTCAGTGGGTACGCCAGCGGGTTCTCTCTTTCGTATGCGACTAATTTATGACGATATTAGGGTTGAAAGTGCACTCTCGGCTTGGATGCTTTCCCTCGCTAAAACACTTGGGCTTGACGTTATTTATATCGCGCCCATTCGCCGCCAAGTGGCTTTGCACTGTATCGAGCTCGCTTTGCCCCTTGAACCTAGCCGCGAGCTGCTAGCGACTTTCCCCAATGATTTAGCCGAGTATCATCTGATTAGGCAGGCATTGCCTAAGCTGAGTGCACCTGGGTTATTGGTCATGGATATGGATTCAACCGCGATTCAAATTGAATGTATTGATGAATTAGCGGCAATGGCGGGGGTTGGTGAGCAGGTGGCTGCGATTACAGAGCGTGCCATGTTGGGGGAGTTGGATTTTGAGCAGAGCTTACGCCAACGCGTTGCTCAACTTAAGGGGGCCGATGCCAGTATTATCGAGAACCTATGTGAGCGTCTGCCTTTGATGTCTGGTCTTGAACCTATGCTTGCCGAGCTTAAGTCGCACCATTGGCGCTTAGTGGTTGCTTCGGGTGGCTTCACGCCTTTTGTCGGCCATTTGAAGCAGTTATTAAGCTTAGATGCGGCCTTTGCCAATGAGTTAGTGATTACTGACGGACGCCTCGTTGGTGAGGTCACGGGAAAGGTGGTCGATGCCCAATTTAAGGCCGATGTGGTAGCGGCCTGCAGTGCCGATTGGCAGATTCCACCGGGACAAAGAGTGGCCATTGGCGATGGTGCCAATGATATTCCTATGGTTCAAGCGGCGGACTTTGGCATTGCCTTTCATGCTAAACCTAAGTTAGCCGCCGCGGCTGATGCGAATATTCGTCGACTCGATTTACGGGTCCTGCCTTATTTACTGCAGTATTAGACGGTTTTTCAAGGTGATAAACCGCTTAGGCCAAATCGAGTTAGAGTAATGACTCTTGTTTTTTGAATCCGAGCTGGTAGTTTAGTCTGACTTGATGAACTACCAGTGACTTACTTTGACTCAGCACGCCTCGGTTTCGACCATTTCACAGTCTTCGCTTTACTTACCTTACCGTGACGGGCATTTGCACCTGCGTCAGTTACTGCCTGCTAACCCAGATTTTTCTAAAACGCCGATATTGATGCTCCACGGCGCTATGTCTAACGGACGGGTGTTTTATAGTCAAAGCGGGCGGGGCCTTGGCTGCTTTCTCGCTCGGGCTGGGTTTATTGTTTATGTGCTCGATACCGCTGGCCGGGGCTTGAGCCTGCCTAAGATCAACCGAGATTTTACCCTAGGGCAGGGCGAGGTCATTCGTGAGCAGCTCCCCTTAGTGCAGCAATTTATTCTGGATTTGCATCAACAAACTTGCCAAGTAGCTAACACCGTCGCGCCGTCTAAGGTGCATTGGTGCGCCCATTCCTGGGGCGGCGTACTTATGGCGAGCAGCTTAGCGCGCTATCCGCAACTGCAGCAGAGTGTTCGCTCACTGCTCACCTTCGGCAGTAAGCGCACTATTCGAGTTAAATCCGTTAAAAAGTGGTTGATGGTCGATCTGTTTTGGAATCGACTCGCACCTGGTTTAGCCATAGGTCAAGGGTATCTCGCCGCCGATAAATTGCGCTTAGGTATGGATAACGAGAGCCGCGCGTCCTTGAACCAAAGCATAGATTGGGTGCGGGGGGAGTGGCGCGATCACGATGATGGGTTCGATTATGCAAAGGCGGCTAAAACGGCTAACTGGCCAGCGGCTTGGTTTTTTGCGGGGCAAAACGATACAGTGCTCGGGCATCCCGAAGATGTCGCCGATATGGTGCACGAATGTGGATTCGAGCAAGTGAAGTTAACTTTGCTATCTAAGGCGAATGGCTTTAAACACGATTACGGACATGGAGATATGCTGACCCACTTGGATGCGGCAGGCGATCATTTTTTGCAGATCCTTGACTGGTATTTAGCCTTTGATCTTTGCGTTCTCAGGGATTAGGGCTGCGGATTTTCAGTTTGTGCTCGCTAGGCTGGCTTTTGATGTAATGCGGGATACCTAAGTTCCACTTCTTGGGTGATATCGAGTAGCTCACCGACACCTATGATCCGCCAAAGCTGCTCTTCTAACTGCTTTGCTCTATGGTTGGCGTGGACATTAATGTATTCAAGTTCGCGGCGCAGATAACTGATATCGGGTTTTTCCGTTGCCCCGCGGTAAATGCGCAGGGCGATAAAACGGCCCGCCATTTTACTCTGGCTAATAAATGCCACTTGAGCTTTTGCATCCCCAATCTCACTCGCGGAGACACACTTCAAATGGATCTGCCCACGGGATTGACGGGTCAGCTGAATAAATACCTCAATAAAATCCATATCCTGCTGGGGTTTCATTTGACGTATGGGTTCAAGGATCTCCCGTTTGAAGAAACCATCCTTAAGTAGCGGTGCTAAATTGTATTGCAGCGCATCAGAAGTGCCTGCTGCAAAAATATCGCTGATCTCATCCCGTTGAGTGCCGACGCCAAGGCAGGCAACTTGGGCTGATTTTGTGGTTTTCTCGACAAAGTAGGGCACAGAATGGAGATCACGCAGCAAAATATTTTTTAAGCCGTCGGCAAGCTCTTTGACTTCACTATTATTTTCAGTCAATTGCTCTAACTTTTCTTTATTATGGGCAATCAGTTTATTTAAAAACTCGACCCCAACATGGGGGGTATGACCCATCACAGCGGTTAAGTGTAAGGTCACGCCATTTTTACGGGTGCGCACTAGACGATAGGGCAGATGGTCGAGTTGCGTTTTACCTGCGATAGTTTGTAGCTTTGGCAAGCTGAGCATTAAAGGCTTGTTGGATGAAAATGCGGTTGGATTATCTAAGGTTAACTGCATCCCTCGGCTAGAAATATCTAAGGTAATGCCGCTGGCCCTGAGTTCGCCTTGGGAGAGATTGACTAAGGTTTTAAAGGCGAAACGCGCCTCTTGTCTGCGCTCACTAAACTGCATTGAAATCGGTTTAATGGTATGAGCCGTCAGCCGTTGTTGACCAAAGGCTTTCAGGGCGTTTGCATTGCTGTTATCCTGCCAGGCTTTATAGGTTAGCCTCGCATCTTCATTTGTTATATCAATCAGTTGCATTACATGACTAAACTGGGACAATTGCTGCTCGACCAGTGGGCTGTATTTAGTTTCATCCCCCGGTAACGTGGCGCGGCGGTATCCCTTTTCATGATAGATTTTATCTTGGATAAGTTTGAAAATGCGCCAGCTGGGTTTAGTGGATGCAAAACCTAAAAATAACGGCATTAACCCTTTCGCTTTGAGTTCGGCTAAGGTGGCGGAGTAAAAATACAAACAGCCCTGCGCGTTATAGGTAAAACTAAAAAAAAGTCCATGGTCTGGATTGTTTGGATGGGCGAGCAGCGCCGATAAACGTGCCTGAGTGAGCATAGCGGGAAGCTGGCTGACATCATTTTCATCCTGAAAATAATGGACTATTTGCTGGTTATCGCGGCTCAGCAGCATATGGCTTACCGTCTGCGTCTGCTGGTTTAGATATAAGGGCAAGTGTGGCAAATGTGGCAGATAATGGCGCTCAAATCCTAGGCCCGATGCTGTGACTAACACATCGTTGATATCTAATTTGTAACGTAATTTGTAGCCACGAATTAAATTGCCAAGCATTTCACCTAGGGCATCGGTGCCACTAATGCGTTTAAGTCTTAGCCAAATATATTCCCCATTGAGTTGACTATCGACGATTTCGTAGTCGACCCCCTGTTGTAAATCGGGGTAATAATATTCTTCACTGAGCTCAAGGAGCTTCACTTTGAGCGGTTTATCGAGGTCGAAGGGATGATTAGCCGCGAGTCGAATGCGGGCGCCGCCAATGGACAGATCCACTGTGATCCCTGGGATTTCCCCTCGGCCCATTTGTGAGGCCGTAATACGTATGCTGTAATTCATCCGTTCTTCGGCGCGATTAAAATAACTGCCGAAGACGACTCCCGGCACCATAAATGGTTCGGATTCGATACTGTCGGCCTGTGGCGTTCCTTGGCGTAATTTTTGTCTGCGCTGCTGATGGGCTGTAAGCACGTATTCATACACGCCTAAAGTGTACTGATTACGGTATAAGGACATAGCCTCAAATAGGCTACGTTTTGCGGGCTCATCTAAAAAGTGGCGCTGTTGGCCGAGCATGACTTCAGTGCAGGGAAGTTCAGACTTATCCCTAAGATCGATAACCCGCGTGCAGGGCGAGGCTAAGCGATTCAATTCCATTTTCAGTAGAAAACGGGTCGAATTGCTTTCGTCAGTCGTTAGCTGCTGGAAAATCTCATGGAAGTTAGGTTCCATAAGCAGCGGCTTGAGCTGTTCTATGAGTGCACTGTGGTTATCTAAACTCATATAGGGTTCTTTTTAATGCTTATTTTGTATTGGACTGTTAGTCTAATGTCGGCAGTATTCACAGTTACTTAAATGAGTTACTTAAATTTATTTTATACAGATTTTAATGAGTTATGGCAAAGAATAAAACCGCGTACGTATGTAATGAGTGTGGGCAAGACTTTCCCCGGTGGCAAGGGCAGTGTAGTGCTTGTCAGGAGTGGAATACGATAACTGAGGTAAGGCTCGGTGCGGCTTCTCCTGGGCGCGGTGCTAAGTTCGTCGGCTATGCCGGCGCCAGTAGCAGTGAAGTCAAAACCTTAGATCAAATTGATCTCAATGCGCTGCCGCGGATCTTGAGCCATTTTGGCGAACTCGATCGCGTGCTCGGTGGCGGTATTGTGCCGGGGTCGGCCATTCTGATTGGCGGTCACCCTGGCGCGGGTAAGAGTACGCTTTTATTGCAAACTCTATGTCATCTTGCGGAGCAAATGCCTGCGCTGTATGTCACGGGTGAGGAGTCATTGCAGCAGGTGGCTATGCGTGCCCATCGCCTTGGTTTGCCGACCAATAAATTGCGCATGTTATCAGAAACCAGCGTTGAACAAATCTGCGAAGTGGCCCTTAAAGAATTACCTAAAGTGATAGTGGTCGATTCGATTCAAGTGATGCATATGAGTGATGTCGCATCGAGCCCTGGCAGTGTGTCACAGGTGCGTGAATCCGCCTCTTATCTAACCCGTTTTGCGAAGGAAAATGGGATTGCGGTGATTATGGTTGGCCATGTGACTAAGGATGGTAGCCTCGCCGGACCTAAGGTGCTGGAGCATTGCATCGACTGCTCTGTGATGTTTGAAGGAGATAGCGATAGCCGCTACCGTACTTTACGTTCCCATAAGAACCGTTTCGGGGCGATCAATGAGTTAGGTGTATTCGCCATGACCGAACGCGGCCTTAAAGAAGTCGCCAATCCCTCTGCCATTTTTTTATCCCGCGGTGAAGAAGAGTCTTCGGGCTCTTTGGTGATGGTGGTGTGGGAGGGCACTCGGCCATTACTGGTCGAATTGCAAGTGCTGGTGGATAACTCGGCCATGTCTAACCCGCGCCGCGTAGCTGTGGGGATGGATGCTAACCGTTTAGCTATGTTGCTTGCCGTGATGCACCGCCACGGCGGTTTACAGATGTCGGATCAGGATGTATTTGTGAACGTGGTGGGCGGGGTAAAAGTGACTGAGACCAGCGCCGACTTAACCCTATTGCTGGCGATGGTGTCGAGTTTTCGTGGCGATATTCTACCCAGCGATTTAGTCGCCTTTGGGGAAGTCGGTTTATCCGGTGAAATTCGCCCTGTGCCCAATGGCCAAGAACGATTAGTCGAAGCTGCCAAACATGGTTTTAAGCGGGCAATCGTACCTAAGGCGAACGTCCCGAAAAAGCCACCACTGGGTATGGAAGTCATTGGCGTGTCAAAATTATCCGAAGCGTTAGAGGCGATTTAGCTTATAGGCGTTAGCAAAAATTAGACGCTAATAAATCCACACGAGCGGGAT
Organism: Shewanella sp. KJ2020; assembly: GCF_024197625.1. Lineage (NCBI taxonomy): Bacteria > Pseudomonadati > Pseudomonadota > Gammaproteobacteria > Alteromonadales > Shewanellaceae > Shewanella > Shewanella sp. KJ2020. Next base: position 127,108 of record NZ_JAKUKD010000031.1, read on the forward strand.
AAACGCTAGAAATCAAAACAGCGCCATTAGGCGCTGTTTGTGTTTGTGAGCGAGTGTCTTAATCAGCGGTGTTGTGTTTTTCGATAAACAACATAAGCTCGCGATTCAGCAAGGAGGCATCACCTAAGTTAAGCTCCACCATACGTTTTAGGTGGCTGATGCTGTCAACGTCGATAAAGCTACATTTTAGGCCTAATTGGCCATTCCTATGGTGGACTAACTCAGTTTCCATTTTTAGCTCAATATCGGAGCCTGGGAGAGTACAGCTCAGGGTAATAGGTTGATCTGTGCCGGTGAAATGCTCAGGTTCTTCAACTAATGCGCCATTAAGGCTGAGGTCGAGGATGGTTGTTTGCCACTGCTCGTTACCTTGTTGCAAAGATGCGCTAGCAGCGAATAAAATCCGCGAAAACTTGCGTCTCTCGTCCATAACCGATCCTTTTTCTTTCATAGTCTGCCAACATGAGCTTCATTCGTAGTGGTAAGCATAAGTCATATTCATATGTCTGTAAAAGCTCGGCAAATTATTGTGTGGCACTGTGTGCCCTTGAATAATGTTTAGGTCGTTTTTTGAACAACTGATTTCGCATTTTTTGGCTAATGATTTATCAAAGTGTTGGTGATGTCTTAGCTATCTTGGGGCGTTTACAGTATTATCCGCGGCCAACAACGGCTGCGTTTGCATGGTTGAAGATAGTTTAACTAGGCAAAGCATCACTGCTTGCAGATCATGGATTTTTCCCGCAGTAGGAAAATGATGTGGATCTCTCACCTAAATCCGGTGGATTTGGGGCTCTAATCTGCCGCAGCCAGCGTCGCCATCCTGCTTAGTGTGGATGGTATCGACCCTATTTTAAGAGATCACAAGGTATAACAATATTATGTCTGAGCAATTGAGTTCAACTGCCGTACCCTCAGGTTCATTTCTGGACCAGTATTTTTCAATAAAACAACGTGGTAGCACGGTTCGCCAAGAAGTGATTGCGGGATTAACGACTTTCCTCGCTATGGTCTACTCGGTGATTGTGGTGCCTAACATGCTAGGCCAGGCGGGATTCGACCCCGCTGCGGTATTTATCGCGACCTGTTTAATTGCCGCTTTTGGTTCTTTGCTTATGGGTTTGTGGGCCAACTTACCTATGGCAATTGGCTGCGCCATTTCACTCACCGCTTTTACGGCCTTTAGCTTAGTGCTAGGTCAAGGCATGTCGATTCCTGTCACTCTGGGCGCTATCTTCCTGATGGGCGTGACCTTTACACTCGTGAGTGTGACGGGTATTCGTCAATGGGTACTGGCTAATTTACCTAAGGGTATTGCCCACGGTACTGGCATAGGTATCGGCTTGTTTTTACTCTTGATTGCCACTAACAGTGTGCAGTTGATTGTGGCGAATGATGCCGGCCTACCAGTGAAGTTAGGCGACATTAACAGCTTACCCGTTATCGCAACTGTTATCGGTTTAGCGGCGACAATCGGCTTAGAGCGCCGTGGTGTTCCTGGTGGGATTTTGCTGGTGATTATCGCGCTATCGGTATTTGGTTTAGTGTTCGATCCGAGTGTCAAATATCAAGGTTTGTTTGCCTTTCCCGATTTGACTTCAGAGCATTCGCTCATAGGCCAACTCGATATTATGGGCGCCTTTAACCCCGTGGTATTGCCTATCGTATTAGCCCTCGTTATGACGGCGATTTTCGATGCGACCGGCACCATCCGTGCCGTGGCTGGTCAGGCTAATCTGCTCGATAAGGATGACAATATTGTTGGCGGCGGTAAAGCCTTAACCTCAGACTCTGTCAGCAGCATGTTTGCGGGTTTAGTGGGCGGCGCTCCTGCGGCGGTATATATCGAATCGGCGGCGGGCACAGCGGCGGGCGGCAAAACAGGGTTAACGGCGACTATCGTTGGCGTACTGTTTTTATTGATGATGTTCCTCGCGCCGCTAAGCTATTTAGTGCCAGCCTATGCCACTGCACCAGCATTAATGTATGTCGGCCTATTGATGCTAAGCAATGTGGCAAAACTTGATTTTAACGATAAAGTCGATGCCATGGCGGGGCTAACCTGCGCCGTATTTATTATCTTAAGTTGTAATATCGTCACAGGTATTATGCTCGGCTTTGTGACTCTGGTCGTTGGGCGTATTTGCAGCGGCGAATGGCGTAAACTTAAGGTTGGCGTACTGGCTATTACCTTAGGTTTAGTAGTGTTTTATATGGGCGGCTGGGCGATCTAGTTCCAAGCCTTCTGGTATAAAGCAAAAGCGAGTGCAAACTTAAGGTTAGCACTCGCTGTCTTCTATCGCGCGGTGTTCGCTGTAGGCGCGTAATAGATCCTTCCAAGTCACTATACCGACTAATTCCCCCTGCTCTAAAACGGGTAAACAGCCAATATTATGCTCGAGCAAAATACGGGTCGCCGTATCTAAATTGATATGGGACGCTATGGTGACGGGATTACGCGTCATCACTTGATGCACACGTTTTTGCAGGGTTTCAAGATCTTTTACCGTTTCAGCACTGCTGCCTAGGTTAGGGCTGATAGCGCGCAGTAAATCTCGCTCCGATAGCACACCTTCCAGTTTGCGTTCATCCACAACAAGTAAATGATGAAAGTTCGCCTGATCGAAAATTTCTTTAGCGACAGAGAGGCGATCGTCCATTTCGACAGTGACCACACGGGTACTCATAATATCGGCGATAATGATCGTCATGATACTCTCCCTGTTATTGCAACATGTTCTGTTAATACGCTGTATTACAGTTACTTATAACAGAGTGATGTTTAATTAGCCAACCCATTCTCATAAAGTATTAGCTTAAACGGGTTTAAGGGCGAGTCGAAGGGTTTTTGGTTAATCCGCTTCGTTGTCATCTTCTTCCTGCGCTATTGGTCTGCACTCAGCGGGTAAATGTGTGCCAATATAGCGTTGGTACTTTTTTCCTTTTAATTTATGGGTATCAACCAAGACTAAGCCATCGATACAATCGCCAAAATCGGCGTCGATACCAAAGGCGAGAAACTTCACCCCATCTGTTTTACAGAGTTCACCATATTGCTTGTAGAGTGTCGGTACTGCGGCGCCCATACTGGCAAGCATTTGTTTTAGCTGTTTGAAATTACTTTGATAATCCTCACCCGAGTACAGACTATTGAGCTGCTTGGTACGCTGTGGTGATAACCCAAAGGGTGACATGGAAACCGCCATCTGCTGCGCAGGGGCAAATTCCCGTGAGTAAAAGTGCACTAGCATTTCCCGTGCGCTGCCGGGGAGTTGGTTGCTGATGGACACAGGACCAAAGAGGTAGCGGTATTCAGGATGTTTGGCGAGAAAGGCACCAATACCATACCAGAGGTAATCTAAGCTGCGTTTACCCCAATATTTGGGCTGCACAAAACTGCGGCCGAGTTCTAAGCCTTGTTTCACAAAGGGCATAAAGCTGTCTGTGTATTGAAACAGGGATTGGCTGTAGAGGGCATTATCGCCGTATTTCGCTAACACTTGGTCGCCACTGACAAATCGATAGGCGCCGACGATTTCAAACTGCGCTTTATCCCACAACACTAAATGCTGGTAGTAGGAATCGTATTTGTCGATATCGCGGCGTTTGCCTGTGCCTTCGCCGACGGCGCGAAAGGCGATTTCCCGCAGGCGACCAATTTCCCGCATGATGGGATTACTGTCGTGGTGTTGGTATAGATAAATCAACTTGTTATCTTGTGTTTCCCCAAGGAGTTCACATTGTTGCAGCGCCGCTTGCAGTTCACGGCGCGACTCGGGATGGGCGATAGCGTTCTGAGTGATAAACAGCGGATCTTTATCTTTACCTATGCGATACAAATGATTTTTAAGCAGTTTAATCTTGGTCTTGAGGGGGAAATCCATCGAGCGCACGGCTTCGTTCGGGATCAGTTCGCCAATACGGATTGGCATATTGCGTTTGGCCTGTTTGAACATTTCCTTCACCAACAGTAGCGTGGCGAGTGGCTTGTAAATCATAGAGGCGCCGTAGAAGGCCGCGGAATTTTTGGCATCTAAAAATATCGGTAAGAGTGGCGCATTACAGGATATTGCCATCTTTAAAAAGCCCGAGTGCCATTGGGTATCCCGCACGCCATTAGGACGCAGACGGGAGACTTCCCCCGAGGGGAAAATCAGCACAGCGCCTTCGTTACGCAGGTGCTGGTGGATTTTCTCTAAATGCTGTTTTGGTGTGCCGCCCGTCATATTGCGTACTGGCAGTAGGATTGAGTGCAGCGGTTCCAGTGCCATCAGGAGTTCGTTGGCGACGACTTTGATATCTGGGCGTATTTCGCTGATAAGCTTGATGAGCGCTAAACCATCGAGTGAACCTATGGGATGGTTGGCGAATATCACCACTCGGCCCTCGCAGGGAATATTTTCTATCTCGTTGGCGGGCACGGTAAAGCTAAAGTCGAAACTCGCCAGCACTTGCTCGACAAAGTCCACGCCCTGTAAATAGGCATATTGATTGGCGATATCGTTGCATTGTTTTTCATTGAGTAGGTAACGCAGCATGGCTTTTGCAGGTTTAGCGAGCCAAGGTTTGTCGTTGATAGAAGGTAGATTCTGTTCAACCACATCATCGACGGTAAAAATCATACTATTCGCCTTAATAGCAGTAGACTGCGCGTTATGGGTGTTATCGCTAAGGTTGCTGCTTAGCATCTGTTCATTGTGTGTCATAGCAATATCTAATTGATTTATAGTGTTATCTTTTTGATTCATAGTGTTAGGCAACATCCCTTGGGCGAGTTTCGCTGGTATTTGTGTTTGGCATTGGCTGCTTTGCCGCTGTTTGTTGTTGGTTTTTGTGCGTCTCAGGCGGTTGTTGTACTAACGCTATGCTGCTGAGGATATCGAGCTTGAGCGTCTGTTCATTCCAGCGGCAAAGCTGTAATTCACCGCTTAAGGTTTCTGTGATTAAGCTGCAGTTTTCGACCCAATCACCGTCGTTGGCGTAGATGATCTGCCGCCTATCGGGCGTGCTGTGTTGGGCACTGATTGGGTGTATTGAGAGTTCGGGTTGGTGGATATGGCCGCAGATCACGCCATCGACATCAAAATGTTGGGCATAGTTGAGCACCGCTTGACGATAATGTCCGATTGCGGTTTGAGCCTTACCCACTTTAGATTTGACGTAACTTGCCAGTGACCAATAGGGATAACCTAAGCATTCCCGTAGGCTGTGGAGATTGCGATTAAGGAACAGTAATAAGTCATATAAATGGTCGCCCAATAGGGCATAGAAGCGGCCGACACAGACATCGGCATCGAACTGATCCCCGTGGAGCATCAAGAGTTTATGGCCGCCAACGCCCTGATGAATATGTTGGCGAGCAATTTTAATGTTCCACAGGCTGAGCTCGGCGTAGGGTTTAATCAGTTCGTCGTGGTTGCCCGGCAGATAAATCACTTGGGCGCCGTTTTGTGCCAGTTCGATGATCTTTTGTAGCACCTTATTATGGCTATCTGGCCAGTGCAGCTTACGTTTCAGCGCCCATAAATCGACTATGTCACCAACCAGATACAAGTGCTGGCAGCGCACGGTTTCAAGCAAACTGAGCAGGTAGTCGGCCTTGCAATCTTTACAGCCTAAATGGATATCCGACAGCCAGAGGGCGTTAACTGTGGTGGTCTTGGTGGGAATCGAAGTCGATGCGGATGGGACAAAAGAGGCTGGATTAAATCGGTTTGAGGGTGTTAGTGCAGATGTCGGAACTGATGTCGGTGATTGCGTCGAGCGGTTAAAGATAGGAGGTGGAAAGTTGGGGTTATTTATTTCTCCCCGCGCTGTTGCTTCAAGTTCCTTGAAATTACATCCTGTCATCTCGTATTCACCCCATTAGGCTGTTAACGAATATGAGCTTAGTGAGGGGCTTTGACTGAATGATGAAGTTTAGATGACATACAGATGACAAAAGGTGGATTAGCCTGGACTTAAGCTGTCAAGATTTACATCAGATGCAATGAGATCCGACAGGGAGATTTAACTCACTTCTGCCCCCGTTCCGTGTTTCGGCTCGTTAGCTCAATCGAAAATTCCTACACCTGCTGCCATACAAGTTCTTATCTATTTGCCTATGTTTGGCCTTACCAGAAATCGACTAACAATGTATGGGTATACAGTCGTATTTAAATTTAGATGCTTTTGAGTGTTTTTACACTCATTAGTTTGCGCGTTTATCCAGCTTAAATTTTATAAAACCTGATCTAACCCACGATAATTCAGAGCCTATTTCACGATAAATACCGAGATTAGATAAAGAAGGCCAAAATTAAATTGGCTCGTTTTGGGATGATTTAACCAGAATTACAGGGTAAATGGGGGGGCGACCTCAATATAGCTTAATCGTCTTTCGTAAGCCAGAATTTGATCCCTAAGCCCAAGTTTAATGCTGTACCTAAAGCGAGTATTGGATATCCGAGCATCGATAGTAAACTTCCAAAGGCATTTGCTAAAACATACTCACTCAGATTGATGAAGTATAACCCCACTACCATTGCAATGATGTTCATTACAAGACTCACTATCATACCAAAGCGCCTTGACTGTCGTTGGCGTTCCAATTGCTCTTTGTATTCAAAATATTGGGCAACTGGGCGGTCGCAGTTCCAACACTTATCTGAGTTAAACCAAGTTTGCTGTCCGCAATGAAATGGGCAATCAACTACGTTGGGATCATTCGGTAAAAAATGTGGGCGTCTTTTGTCAATAATAACAGAGCCTTGGACTCCAGAAATCTGGATGTTATTGTTCCCAAACTCAATCTTCTGTTTCACCATACATTTTCTCTAATTTAGAACGTAAATGCATAACCCAATTGCGGAATTCATTATCATCCATATCCACGCGAGAAAGCTTACCCGTAACCTGAGCCATAACATTCTTTCTCTTTTCTTGGGACCAACCGAGTTGTTCAACAAAATTCTTTTCATCGGCGTACAAATACTCTCTAGATTTTTGAAAACCTTCCCCTTTGTATGCCCGTTTAACTCTGCCTAACTGGGTATTGTCTAACCGCCCCTGTAACCACTGTAAAACCTCATCTGCTCGATGTTCATCCCACAAATAAATCTGCGGCCAATCTTCGTTTTTTAAACCAAATGCTTTTGCTAATTCACCATGTATAACGCCGTACCTAAATTTACTCCCCATTCTTTTTTTACGATATTCTTCAATTTGCTTAATTAACGTAGTGATACGATTTTTCAGGGCAATATTAGCTCCGATAGTTCCAGGTGTCGGTGATAGTTTTGGTTTCGGAGCCTTGCCAGCAACCTCATAGATATTGTTTGTAACTGAGGAGTTTACAATCGTCTGTTTGTTGTTATTTCCTTTTATGTACTGACTACCTACCTGACCACTTGAAGACTGCTCATTACCATCCCCAATTATTTTTTGAGAAGTCTTTCGCCTAGTCTTCTTTGGCTTTGGTTGTTCTTGCTCAGGCGCATCCTCAACTGCATTTAGCAGTGAATCCCATGCACTTTTGAATGCATCTTTTGGGGATACTTCAGCCTCAATAGTTTTCTTCGCTCTAAAGTCCACGTATGTTATTTTTTCAGCCAAGTAACACCTCTCTTCTTATGCTGCGATCTCTATTAACTGCCGAATAGTTTCAGGGTCTAAATTCTGTTGAATGGAGGCCGTTTTATAGAGCATAACAATGATTTTTGCTTTTTTATCAATCGGTAACACTTTACGTTTTTTACTTAAAAGAGACTCAATCCCTTCAATAATCTGTTGGAGTAACTCTTCATTAAGCTCTGGCAAGGAGGAGTGAGACTCAAGGGCTTGCTCTCCGCTCAATAACCAACTTGGCTCTACACCAAACTCCGTCATAAGCACTACGATCAGGTCTTTCGTTATAGGCCTATCACCACGTTCGTAGTTTTGATAAGCCTGAAGAGATACACCTAGAAGGCTTGAGAAGCTCGATTGAGACAGTGACTTTTCCTGCCGTAACTGCTTCAGCCTTCCTCCAATAGAAATATTATCAAATGTAGTTGACATAGGTTATTTTGTGTCTATATGATTACGTTTGTAGTTGTTTTTCACAACATTAACATGAGCTAGAAGTCAATACTGAGGTCTTTCACTATGAACGTCAATAATCAAATTCCAGGTCGTGAACTTTATAACCAAGTACGTGGTGGTTTTGTTGCTAAAGGTTCGTCACTGTCCAAATGGTGCAGAAGTAATGGAATCAAGCCACAAAATGCTATCCATTGCCTTATGGGCACATGGGATGGCCCTAAGGGGCAAGCGCTACGTGCAGAGCTGATCAATGAATCCGGCATTGCTGCAATCTCCAAAGTGGCATGAGGTTTACTATGAGCATAACAGCCCAAGCGACACTGAAAAGGAGCAATCCTTGGGTGTTTTTGGAACCACTGTTTAATGCCTGTTTAAAGGAGATTCCAATGACTAGAACCAGCTTGCTGAAACGTAATGCCGTCTCTATCCCTCATGCAATTGAGTTATGCCTAGAAGTCGCTAGGCAAAAGCATAACTTCAGCGTTGATCGTGTCGCTGATGGTATGGGACTCGCGAATAAGTGGGTGATCTATAAATGGATGGAGTCAGGCCGCCTACCTGCGTTAATGATCCGCCCATTAGAACAGACCTGTGGTGCCGATTTTGTTACACGCTATTTAGGTCATTCTGCTCATAAGCTGCTGATAGATATCCCCACTGGCCGCAAAGTAAAGGCGGTGGATATTAATCAATTGCAAGCCTCATTTACGCAAAGTGTCAGCTTGATCCTCGCGTTTTATGAAGGCAGCGCCAATCAAGCCGAAACCCTTTCATCACTCACGCAGTTGTTAGAAGGTGTTGCTTGGCATCACCAGAACGTGGAGCAACATAGCCAACCGCAACTTGAACTTGATGGAGGCTTTGATGAATAACCAATACTTAGCTGAAGTCATTAATAAATTACTTGTAGGGCTTAGTCAGTCAGATATTCAACAAGTGTTAACCAAAGTCGAGCATGACCAAAAATGTTTGGGTTATGTGCCAAATAACCTAAAAACCGATACGTCAGTCAATGTTCATCGAAGAGGAAGACTTTGCAAAATAAGCAAAGATCCTGAAGTACAGGCTTTTATTCATTCACTGCCTTATTTAGAGCAAACAGACATATTAGCTGAGGTTGTGGCCAAGTTTGGGGCAGATAGGGCTCCTAGTCGCTCAGGACTATGCCGCTACTTTATGAAGTGGAGAAAAGCTGAATGAGCTATCAACCATTTAAAGCCAAGAACACCAACACGTTAGTCAAAGCTGAGGCTATTTTTCAGCTAGTCGCGGAACAAGGAGATCTGGGCAACACGCTTAAGCAATTGCAAAAACAGTCTGGACAACCTCGAACAACGGTACATCGCGCACTGACGAGCTTTACCACGATGAACTGGCTAGAACAGGTGTCGCTTGATGATCGCTCCGTGTGTTGGCGGGTCTCACCGACATTATTAAGGCTGGCATTTAATTTCCGCCGTAAAGCACTCGGCGGACAACAGAATGATCTGATGGGCGTTGATGGAGCCATGGCAATGAATGCGATTGAAATTGAACAGAGTAAGGATGTCACCATTAAAGCCGTTAGGGTGTTTCAGCTTGTCGCGAGCGCATCCCTTAAAGGTAAAACGCTTGATGAACTGCAATACCAATCCGGCTATGCCAGAACAACAACTTACCGCTTGCTATGCACCTGGGAGCGTTTGGGCTGGTTAAAGTCCGTTGATGCTAATGGACGAAGTGAGCGCTGGTGCATGTCTGAAAAACTCTTGGCCTTAGCGCATCAGTACCAAAACCAAAGGCTACAAATGATCCATCAAATCAAAGAAAAATATCAATCTGTTGCAGGAGAAGAACTATGAGTAATCCCTCATCACCCCCAAGCCCATCCGAAATTATGCATGGGTTGGAAATGCAACGTCTTGGAGAAGCCCAAGCAGAAATCACGCAGACAATGGAAGCGAATATTGAAGGGCTAGTTTCTGGGGACAAACTGGCTGGAGCGGCTAGTGCATCAATCCTCGTAGGTCGCATTCAAATGGCTAACGCTGTTAAGCAATTTGCCGACGTCGGCAGTCTGCAAATTTTAAAGAATGTAAAAGAAACAAAGGATTACAAAAATCTTAAAGGATTAAAACTGCCGACTGGAGAAATTTTGCAAGGGACTTGGGAAGAGTTCTGTAAGTTGATAGGGGAATCGAAATCCAATGTTGATGAACGTTTGAAAAATTTAGAGGTATTTGGGCAAGAGGCATTGGAATCAATGCAATCCATCGGCATGGGTATTCGCGACTTACGCCGCTTGCGTCAATTACCTGAAAGCGAGCTAAAAGCCATTGTTGATGGTGATCAACTGACTGTCGATAGCAAAGAAGAAGCGCTCGATATCATTGAAGAAATGGCTGCCAAACACCGAGCAGAATCGAGCAAGCTCAATGAAAAGCTTGAGCACCTTGAACTATCGGCTAAAGCTTCAGATCAGCTTTTAGAGAAGAAAGGCAAGCAGATCCACGAACTTGAAAAAGCCTTAGAGATAGCCAAAGGTAAAGGGACTCCGGCCCAAATTAAGCAACTGGAAGCTGAGCGCAACAAAGTATTAAGCCAAGCCATCATTAATGCGAAATACGAGATATTCAAGGGGTTAGCTGCCTTTGAAGATGCAGTTGCCGCAATTCAAGCCATTGATCATCCTTGCGATCTTGATGACGAATACCATGGCAGCATGCACGATATTATCTCGCGGATGATGGAAGGTAGTGCCCGAGTTGGCCTTGATCAAACCATTATCACAGCCCTCAATAACGAGTTGATGTTATATCAGCAAGGGGCAACTTTATGATGTCCACATTACCCATTGAACAGATTAAATACTTGGATGGCATTGCCCAAGAGCTCGCTTCTGCTGGGCATGGTCAACAAGGCGTAATTGTTGACCGTGCATGTAATTTCCTCGGGTTAACACGCAGCTCTATTTACGAAAAGTTATCGCAAGTTGGCTGGTCTTCTGCTCGTAAGAAGCGCTCAGATCGCGGCCAATCTCGGGTGACCTTGGAAGAAGCGACTTGGGTATCTAATTTAATCCGCCAATCACAGCGCCAAAATAGTAAATCACTCATGTCTGTTGAGGATGCCATTGAGATCGCTTATGCCAATGGTCATCTATCCACCAAGTGTTCCGTATCGACAATGCTGAGGAAGATGGACGAGTTCAATGTTCATCCCAAACAGCTAAATGCTAACCCTATTACGCGCAGTATGCGCAGCCTGCATCCTAATCATGTGTGGCAATTCGATGTCTCAATCTGTGTGCTGTATTACCTCAAAAACCAAGAGGGTTTACAGGTCATGGAAGAGTCAGAATTCTATAAAAACAAACCCGCAAACTTAGAGCGAGTGAAGAATGATCGCGTGCTGCGCTACCTTGTCACCGACCACTACAGCGGCGCATTTCACTTAAGCTATATTTTGTCGCCTGGTGAAAGCGTGGAGGCCATTACACAATTTTTAATTGAAGCTTTTAGCAAACGTTCAAGTAGTGAACTCATGCACGGCGTGCCCTTTATCCTTATTTGGGATGCAGGTTCGGCCAACATGGCCGCGATGACAAGGCACTTATTGGATAAGCTCACTGTTAATCACCTTATTCATACACCAGGCAAACCTTGGGCTAAAGGTCAGGTGGAGAGTATGCATAACGTGATCGAAAAGAAATTTGAGTCACGCTTAGCATTCCAAGCTGTTAATAGTATTGAAGAACTCAATGCGATGGCGACACTCTGGTCTATTGGGTTTCAAAGTGAATCGAAACATACCAGACATGGGCAAACTCGCTATGGCCTGTATCAAACAATCCGTCCTGAGCAGTTGCGACTAGCGCCGGATGCCGAGGTTATGCGTAGTTTTGTGCAGACAGATAGAGTTGAGCGCACCGTTAAGGCGAATGATCTGAGTGTCACCTTCGTCCCCAGCAAGACACATAATTCAATGACCTATACCCTTGAACACTTAGGCGTTCGCGCAGGTGAAAAGGTCTTTGTCAGTGTGAACCTATATCGCTGCCCAGCAATTGATGTTGAGGTAATCGATGAGCATGGTGAAGTCCATAGCTATATCGTTGAACCGATGGAAAAAGACGATGCAGGCTTCAATACCAACGCGCCCATTTATGGAGAAAATTACCGCGCGATTGCTGACACCCTACCGCAACGCCGCAAAAAAGAGATGGATAAAACGGCTTGGGGAACGAGTGATCCTCTTGAGATTAAAAAGAGCCGCAAAGGTCGAGTTCGTCAGGTGGCCTTTAATGGTGCGATTGATGCCATGGCCGATATCAAGCAACAAACCCCACCCAGCTTTATGCAGCGTAAAGGCCAGCCTTTACTCGTTGATATGCAGAGTATTAATGAGCCACCGTTATCTGACATTAAAGCGTGGAAATTACTTGCTGAATCGTTAGGGCTAAAAGGTGCGGCGTTACAACCTTATAAGGAGGCACTCAAGCAAGCATACCCTATCGGCTTTACCCGTAAGCAAGTTGAGCAGTTTATTAATAACTTAGGAGGCAATGATGCTTGTGCTCAAACAGCGGCTTTATGAGGCGGGATATACCATAAGTGATCTTGCAGCGAAAATGACATTCCAATACCCCATAGTGCATAAAGCCTTGCAGCACGGTGTATTACCCCAAAGGAAACAAGCGCAATTTATGGATGAGGTTCACCACTTTTTACAGCGTAAAGACATTGCAATAGAGGGTGTCTGGTCAGAGTCTGCCAACCCTGACCAGACGATACTCCAAACAAAACCACACGAAGACGAGTTAAATCTGGAGACCGTAATGCTAACACATGCCAGCTTAAAGCACTTTAAACTGTTTAAAAACCCATTCTTAAATGACATTCGTGAAGCTAAGGATGTGTTTTTAAGTGAAGATAGTCGCTACCTTCTCGCCGCTATGCGTGATGCCGCAAGACATCAAGGGATCTTAGCCTTAGTTGGTGATTCTGGTGCAGGTAAAAGTGTACTACGTAAGCAGTTGCTAGAAGATCTCGCTCAAGATGGTGATGTTTCGATTATTCAGCCCCGCATTATTGATAAAACAGTCGCTACGGCGGCCATGCTCTGTGATGCCATTATCGAAGATATCAGTGAAGAGAAGCCAAGACGCTCGATGGAAGCCAAGGCCCGTCAAGTTGAAAAACTACTGCGTGTGGCGTCTAAAGGCGGTCAGCGCCATGTGTTGATCATTGAAGAAGCACACGATCTCAGTATCCCTGTTTTAAAGTATTTGAAACGCTTTTGGGAATTAGAAGATGGCTTTTCCAAATTGCTGGGCATTGTGCTCATTGGTCAAACCGAGTTAGCCATCAAGCTTAACGAGCGCAAGAACTATCAGCTGAGGGAGTTTATCCGCCGCTGTATGGTTGAACATGTACCTAATTTAGACGGTGACATTGGCGCTTACATCACTCACAAGTTTGAACGGGCTGGCGGGCAAATAGCTAAGATCATGACTGAGGATTGCTACGCAGCTATCAAGGATCGGCTCACAACAAAAGAGACTGGCTTTAGTCTGGTGTACCCACAGATCGTGAATAACCTCGTATCAAGAGCCATGAACTTAGCCCAAGAAATAGGGGAACCAGTTGTTACCGCAGAATTGATTAAGGAGTGCTGACCGATGAATCAACCGTTACTCGATGCGATTAATCAACATCAAAACCTACTGTTCATGGGCTGTGGCGGTACGGATGATATTGAGACAGGCATTGAATTGCTTCAGTTGTTGTCGTCACTCATAGATGAAACCAAGGATTTACACGCTATTTCACCTAAGCACATCGTTAGACAACTGAACTGCATTCAAATGCTGTTATCCGTTGGCTTAACCCAAGTTCGCGCCCTCCAAACCGCCCAACAGTAAAAACGCCCTGAGCGCCATTTTAAGTAGTCTTAGCCTCGACTGCTTATCATGGCGCACTTTTTTTAGTTAAACGCTTTAAGAAAGATTTAAACGGGATTTAAACGGGGTTGTACTTGATGTTGTCGCCGCTGTTGCTACGATGGCACTTATCTTTTAGTTCTTCAAACTAGGGTGGATAAGTTCTCATGGTAGACATAGCAATGGTAAGTGCGGCTTTAACCAGCATCAAAACGGCAACGGATGTTGCTAGACTCATCAAAGACGGCGAGAAACAACTCGATCAAGCCGAGTTTAAGCTTAAATTAGCCGATCTGATTGGTAACTTAGCTGATGCAAGGATTGAAATTGCCAGTATTACCGAGCTATTAGCTGCTAAAGACGCGGAAATTAGAAGCCTTCAAGCCCAACTCGAATTAAAAGATAACATCATCTGGGAAGAGCCTTTTTATTGGAAGATTAAAGATGAGCAAAGAGACGGGCCCTTTTGCCAACAGTGTTTTGATGCCAGTAATAAACTCATTCGTTGTATCAATAAAGGCTATCAGCAGGGGGTTTGGCACTGTCACACCTGTAAATCTGTGGTAGTTGATGATGCTTATAATGATGATGTAGTTGGTTAACTTGTTACGTATTCAGTCAAGCTAAGTTTCGAGGTTATATGGCCAGTAATAAAAATCAACATTATGTCCCTCAATGCTACCTACGTCAGTTCTCAGCAAGTGATTCTGGCTCTGCAATAAATTTATTCAATATTGATAGTGGAAAATTTATCCAAGGAGCTCCAATCAAAAATCAATGCTCGAAAAATTACTTTTATGGTGATGACCTCGCTCTTGAAAAGGGTTTTCAGCCAATAGAAGGTCAATATTCTTCGGTTGTTAAGCAGATAAAATCGCCAAGCTACAAATTGTCGGATGAACATCGAGAGTTTTTAAAATTTTTTTGGCTTTTACAGTATGTAAGAACTGATGCAGCCGCAAGACGTGATATTGAGCTTACGGAAGGAATTAATGACGCCATTGGCGATGCAGCTTATACGTATAAGCTAGAGGTGAAAGAGGCGGTGCAAGCATCTGTCCGCAGAGCTTCACAATACGCTAATATTCTTTCGGACTTAAAAGTTTGCCTTCTTTGTAATAAAACGGTATTGGATTTTATTACATCTGATGATCCGGCTGTACATACCAACCGATGGTACTTACAAGATGACCGCACAAAAGGCATGTCATTTGGTTTTTCTGCCGCGGGTAGTCTCTTAATTTTACCTGTAACTGATAAAATTTTGATGCTGGGGTATGATGGTCATATCTATAACATCCATCATAAACATGGTTGGGTTAATGTAACAAATCCGGCTGATGTGAAGGCGATCAATGAGCACCAAATGCTGAACTGTCGGGCGAATTTGTTTGTTCGAAACCCTGAACAAGCGGATCTAATTGCGGATTCATTTGATGTTGTAAAAGCGCATAAACCAAAATCTAGCTACAAGATAAACTATGCAATATTCGATGGATTCGAACCCAATGGAAATTCACGTTTCAGATCTGCAACTAAAGAAGAGGCTCAACAACACGAAAGGTCTTTAATGCACTGTCAAAAAGTGAATATCAACCCAAGTCGATGGCCTTCTTTTATTGCCTGGCGGTTCAACGGTTTTGCTTATTCAAATAACTCTAGTGCAGGCTTTATACGTCAAGCTGAGGCATTTTCTTTATCTGATGAAGGGTTTAAAAAAGTAAAAATTCGCTGATATTGCAGTTAATTACTCTCTTGATTCACCACAATCTTTCCTGAAACCTTTCATATCCCGAAATCCTTCCAGATATCATCTAATGGGGACTAACAAACACCTGATTTGGAGTCTGTGATGTCCCTAAATGAAGAATTGCTCGACCTCGATTCGCTTGATACTCAACAGTTAAATCAACTCAAGCGGAAATGGCCTAAAAACTTGGCCGAACTCGTGAGTATCATTGATAACCGCTTAGCAAAAGAAAAGCTCGATAAGCCGCTATTAGCTGAAAAACTCATTACTGACATCTCAATCTACCTTGGTGGCCGTGACATCTATTTGCCCCGTGGCAGTTCGCTGTCGCGCTTCATCCGCAACCTTCGCATCTATCAAGCCTTTAATGGCCGTAACGCTGATGAGCTTGCAAAGGAGCATGGGTTTAGCAGGCGACAAATAGACAACATCGTCGCGCAAATACGCCAACTTAATCGAAGCTAGTAACGCTTTTAGTGACAGCGCTTTGGTTAGCCATTTTATAGAAGGAGGATGTGATGTCTTCATACCGTCGATATCTGAGCAACACAACAGCTGCGACTCAAAATCGAAATAAGCATGTGACGCGGCTGCTTTCGATTTATCAGAGTAAAAAATCAAAAGAACTTGAATTCCCCCCGAATAACGGCCAGCTAAAGAAATAGATCGCTCGATTCTCAATTAGCCCTGTTGAAACGTTAGCTTTAACCACCAATTAAATTGTTCCTTGGAGATGATCATGACAATGCAAGATGCCATTAATACCTATAAACAAGCCCTCGCGACTTACAATGATAAAAAGCAAGTGTTTCTGGATCTACGAAATACGCGTTTGCCTGAACTACGTAACCGTCTTAACGTTAACCGCTTAAGCATGGATAACGCTAAATTGGCCATGCGCAATGCCATAACTGATGCTGAATACAACACTGCCAAACAGAATTACCAGCAAGCAGAAGTCGTGTATGCCGACTGCATTCAATTAATCGATAACGTAGAGGCTAAGATTAAGGCTTGGGGGGACATAGAACAAAACCAACTCCAAAAGTCTGTTGAAATGACCTCTAAAACGATGTGGAATCTCAAGCAAGAGGAAGTATTAGCGACATTCCCTGCTGAACTGCCTGATAGCTTGCGTATTGGCATTCAAAAGCTCATGACGATTACCAGCATGCTAGGCGGTGTTGGTGACGGTTATTACGGCAGCCGAGTAAACAAAGTTTATGGGCAAGTTGATGCTGATGAATTAATGACAACACGTGCAGCATTACTCACAGAAATGGGGCTTTGATACGCGAGAGGTTCTGATAGGTAACGTTTGTAGCTGAGACTATAATTGGCTGCAAACGTTACTTTTTAAGTGTTATTGTGTGAAACAAGTGCCCACCATCTTACCTAAACTGCAAAGCCTCCAAGATTATTGGTTTTAATCCTATGCCATGGATCATGTAAAAGTCCCGACCAGTGCTAATCTGACTTAAGCCGCAGACATGGCGTAGCTGTAAAACTATAGCCTCACGCCATAGGGATAAGGAACATTATTGACTCCCCCAAATGCCAACTTAACACGTGTCCTGAATATACTGAATGCCCCCATCACGATTGAGGCAATTCGCGAGTATCACGCGATTGCGTAAGCAGCCAAAGGCGATGAGGCGTGGATGATAGACGATCTATTTGAAGCGCTGTTTGTTGCGACTTCAGCCGATAAAGAGTTATTTAACCAAGCCATTGCTGAGGTGCTGCTGTAACAACGGATGTGTTCATCTAGTTTGATGCTTCCGAGCAGTGATTTGGTAACAGTACCTCGCCCCCCTCTACCGAGAACTCATCATCTACCTGTACAGCTTAAGCTGTATACTGGAGCAAGCCATTTAATCGACAGTGGCGATATTTCTCTGCATTCGTAATTACAAGGTGAAAACACCTACAGCAAATAGTACATAGTTCTTGCAACCTGCGTTCTGCATTATCTCACATAACAAATAGGTCACACTCAAT
The DNA here is from genome assembly GCF_024197625.1 of Shewanella sp. KJ2020. Classification (NCBI taxonomy): domain Bacteria; kingdom Pseudomonadati; phylum Pseudomonadota; class Gammaproteobacteria; order Alteromonadales; family Shewanellaceae; genus Shewanella; species Shewanella sp. KJ2020. The sequence continues at coordinate 144,840 of NZ_JAKUKD010000031.1, forward strand.
ATTTCATGTTTGCGTTCAAAGAGATAAGAGCATAACATCGTTGTATCTACTTTATAAAGCCAAAAGCAGCGACGATACGTCCTGCTGGTTATTTCTTAGGAAGGATCAAATTAATGAGTTCAATTAAGGAGTATTTGTTTGACTATGATCTAGAGGAAATGAGACGGTGGATTTGCGAAGAACTGGATGATGAGTATGCTGACGAAGACACTCCAGGTTGGGAATCGCTAGCTGAAGAGTGGTCTAATATGCACGCCAGCAACGAAGCAATTACCGAGTTTTTCGATTGGTACAAACAGCATGCTCACTCAGAAATACACCAGACATTTCACTTGCAAATAAGCAAGTTAAAAGACCTGCTTGAAATGACACTTCCTACTTATAACGAAGATACATTCTACAAAATGACCTACGCATACGCCGTAACATTAATGGAATCATTTCTAGCTGACACTATTAGATCCTTGATCATTACTGATGATAGATATTTCTTTAATGCTATAAATAACGTAGATACTCTAAAGGATTGCAAATTTACGATAAGTGAAATAGCTAAACAAACAGATGGTGCAAGAGGTTTTGCAGTAACGGAATTGTCAAAACTGATGTATCACAATATCCCTAAAATCAGGGAGGTTTTAAAGGCAGTTCTGGGCAGAGATATAAAAATTGATATTTCTCAAGTATGTACGATCACAGCCCTTAGACATGACATAGTTCACCGAGATGGGAAAAAAACAGATGGCCAATTAATTATAGTTGATAAGGAGATTGCAAAAGATACAGTTCTTCAGATTGAAGAGTTTGTTAACTCATTAGCGAAGAAAATTTACGCCCCACAATAAACGTACTAAGCAGCTAAAGGTTAAGTCTTACTTATTTATTGACATTTTCATACTCAAGAAATCCATATCCAAAAGGAATCTGAAATCATGGATGATCCCAAAAAAGTATTTAGAATCTTAATAAAATTTATGGATGAGCAATATGTTGATTCTTTTATAAAAGAAGGTTTGCTCTTCATGAATAATATCGAATTCTTCAGAAATTACGAAGATACTGATGTTGCGTTACGAGGTGACCAGCACGAAGGGTTGGCTGCTAGTTACAAAGCTGAAGAACTCATAATTGAGTTTGCTGATCATGTGTTTGATGGCGTTGAAGGAAGATTAGATATTCGTTATGACGCTGAAGATGAAACTAACATCTATAGCATGACTAAAATTAGTGATGAGAACATTCTTGAGGCGGGTGACTCAGGTCTTTTCTTATCTGAAAAATTCAAAAATTTTGGTAACCGAGCGATCATCATTAGTGGTTCAGATATCGGGGAGTTTGAGCGGCGTCTGAAGCTAGCATTATCAAATGATCCAAATATATACACCACAAGAGAAGATAATGTACTGGCCAAGCGAGTTTCATATTTAGAGCGTGAAAAACATCATGGAGCTTTGGATGTTTTTGATAAGTTTTCAGCGTACTCATGGCAATATGAATGGCGAATTGCTTTCAAGCAACGAAACTCTACTGGAGCATACCCGCTGAGAATCGGGAACGTGGAGGATATCGCCCAAGTGCACGAAACAGAATCATTGTTGGACAAACCTATAAGGCTTATTCCAAAATCCAAGTAACAATTCAATATGATCAATAGCTAGTGGCTGACTACCATTCTGCGAAACCAGCTAAAACCTGTATTCGATGTCACTATCTCTTTCAGTAAAAATGGGAAGAATTATACCAATTTTGCGAGATATCGCTGAAGGATTGTGGAATGGTCGAAAATCAAATTATCGTGAAAAATTGCCGCAATTATCGCGCTACAGATCAAAAACCCTTAAAAATCATCCGCATAAACTTTCCCAAAATTAGTTAATAGGTTTGGAAAACGCGCATGCGCGTTTTTCCAGATGGTGTATTTGGCAGAAAGCTGATAAGTTCTTTGCATACAGATAGTTAACCGTGCGCGTTTTCACTGGTCCAACGAGGTAAACGCGCATGCACACTAATAAAATGTTAAGCGTCAAGGACAGATATGAGTTCTATTGTCACTACAGAGCTTTTCTTGAAAATTCTTCCTACTTTCCTGGTTGCAGGTGGTGCTGCAATTGGTATGGAATATCTAAAAGTAAAACTTGAGAGGAAAATAAAAGAAAAGCGGGGTGAAACCACGTCTGAGCGTATCGAGCGATTATCGAAGGCACTGAAAGAGTCCATTTCTCTCACAAATGAAATCGAGCAAGAAATCCAAAAGCGGCATTCGATGGTTACCAAGCTTCAGGATGATGTAAATAGATACGAAAGTTTAGCCAAACTAAAAGAGTCTGAAGTAGAGGCTATTGCACAGACACTTCGGGGTGAGTTGCGGTCGGAGGGTAGTAAGTCTCTTTTGAAATCAGCGCTTATAAGTTTAGTTTTCTTTGTTGCCGGTGTCATAGTTACCCTGTATGCCGCTTAACAAATAAGGATAGGCCGCGCGTAGCCGCGACCTTATCCCAAGTGTTGAACAAGCCCGATGCTGGTTGTTGACACTTTATTATGCAAATAGCGGATTGAGAATGTGTACTGGCGAAGGTCTTATTTTAAAAGAGACTTTTATGCAGACATGACCCGCCCTTAGCGAACGGGCTAATATTTTTATTACCTACTCATCAAGCTGTTATCGAGTCCTCATTCTGTTTGGTTAACCCGTTATCCTTATACTTCTCGCCTTAGGCGATGATGTTAGCGTCTGTCGGTCGATGACGCACATGAACGCCCATAAAATGCATCGCGAGATAGCAACAAGGGCAATAGCGCACGGCTAAGGCACGTTTGACCTCTGGTAATACGGGGAAAGCGGCTCCTGCGACAGCCAGCATCAGTTGGATTTGTTGCCGTAGCGTTTTGGCATTACCTCGCAGTAAGCCATAGTCACGCACTCGCCGTAATCCTTTGGGTAATACATGTTGTAATATCAACCACAGAAATTCGACGGCGGGCAAGCTGCGTACTTGTTGGCAGCGAGTCTGACTGTCTTGATAGGTAAAACTCACCTGATTATCGACATGACGACAAATACTGCTGTCGGGTAAAACGCCCCGATAAAGGTAGCGCGACAGATATTGCAGTGCAGGCGCACCTTTACCGACAAACTGACAATCGACCACCCATTTTGAGGGAGATTGATGTGGCAGTTTAAGCTGAAGCGTGTCACTCAGATAAGCCAGTAAACGTGCTCGCCACACCTTGGCAAGATTAAAGGCGTTAAATAAGTAATGGGTTTTACACTTACGCCATTGCCGCTTGCCAGAGTGGTAGCTCCCTGCGGGGATAATGAAGTGCAGATGTGGATGGTAGTCTCTACGCCGACTGTGAGTATGCAATACCCCCGTGAAGCCGATGTCACCACTGAGCTTAGGGGAGCGTGCTGCAAAGTCTTTGAGTACACCCGCTGCTACGGTAAACATGGCGTGATAGAACGGCTCGGGTTGCGATTTTGCTATGGCTCTTAATTCAAACGGCAAGGTAAAGGTCACCATAAAATAATTCACCGGTAATAACTTAGCTTGTTGTTTACTCAACCAGTCACATGTGGTGCCATGTTGACACTGTGGGCAACTGCGATGACCACAAGAGAGCGGAAACTCAAGCTGTTGCTCGCAGGTTTGACAATCCCAGCAACTCACCCTCGCCGTGTTGCAACGACAGCTGAGCATGGCATGGATAGCATCCTTTATCTCTGGGGTGATTTGATGGGCATAACGCTGCCGAAAATCCGCCAGATGTTGACGTAAGATATCGATAAACTGGCTCATAACCCACACTCCCACCTCAAGGCTAAGCCGTTGGTTAGTTGGTTAATTGCCTCACAGGTATTTTTACGGGTGATATCAGTGAGCTGCGTGTAACGGGCGGTGGTATTCAGGCTATGGTGGCCGAGCAGTGTTTGCACCGAGCGCAAATCGAGTCCTTGCTCCAGCAAATGGGTGGCATAACTGTGACGTAGACTGTGCGGACTGATGGCTTTATGAATATTGCACTCGGAAATGACTTGCTTCATGGCTTTTTGGAGCCCACCTCTGTCCATGAGTGAGTCAGGTTGATTATCTTTACTCGGAAATAGCCAACGAGGATGACGGTGGGTGCGCCAATAGAACCTTAACGCTAACAAGGTGCGTTGAGGTAACGGCACCAGTCTATCCTTGCCCCCTTTAGCATCACGGATATGCACCTGCATCAGCCCCGCATCAATATCCCCGACCTGTAATGAAATCGCTTCACCAAGGCGCAATCCCATGCTGTACAGGGTTAAGAAACAAACCTGATAACGCAGTTGACGCGTGAGGCTGATAACCATCGCGACCTCGCAGGGCGTCAGGATATCGGGCAGGTGTTTCACCTGTGGAGGCTTAACAATATGAAGCCACTGCCAAGATTTGTTGAGAACGTGAAAGTAGAAAAACTGCAAACCGTTGCGGTCGAGTTTGACGGTGCTCCAAGAATGTGAGGCAATCAAATCAGCAAAATAGTGCTTCAAATCATCGGTGGTCAAGGTGTCGGGGCAGCAGTCAAAATATGCCGCAATACGGCGTATAGCTCGGCTATAGGCATCAATGGTTGCAGGCCGCTTGCCTTGCAAGGTTAAGTTGGTAAGATGTTGTTCATAAAGTAAATCAAAGCGTTGTTGTTCGTGAATGTCCATGATGATACTCCTAGGTTTGCGACCGAAGCAGGTCGCGTCTAGCAAGTATTTAGGATGAGGGGCAAAAGGATGGTTTTATCTTGTTCCTGCCGCAAAGCGGCTTCGTTCAACAAGTCAAGCAAGAAGGTCGCGCTAAAGCGCGCCTCTTCTTGAGGCGTTAAACCCATAGAAATTTTAATCCGAAACTCAATAATTAGAGTTGGGAATCTAACATGCTTTTGTCCCGAAACGAGTCACATATCTGCTTTAAAACAAACAGGCTACACCGATGTTAAACAGGTGAGCCATGGTTATTAGCGAGACGACCGTCCGCCCCATGGACGGGGCGGTCGAGCATCCACGGATGGACTAGCTGCGTGTCGTCGAGCAAATACCATGGTTCGCCCTTCAATATGGACCTGCATTTAATAACCAAGCAATAAGCCATTTAGTGGTATTTGCTCTTCTATATTTAACGCACTTCTGTCCCAAAGTAAGTTGTGTGGTGTCGAGTGGCTTTTGTACGCTTAAGCCACACTACATAATCAAAACAGTCAGTTTGTGTATGAGTTAGTGCAAAAAGGGGAGTCAGTTAACCTGACTCCCCTTGATATTTAAGGCGATGTTGCGCTTAGAATAGCAGGTGAGCCACGCCGGCAATCACTGGCAGCGTCACTAAGGTACGCAGGATAAATATCACGAACAGCTCAACAAAGTTCACCGGAATTTTACTGCCAATCAGCAGTGCGCCGACTTCGCTCATATAAATCAACTGAGTCACAGATAATGCCGCAATCACAAAACGGGTCATATCCGACTCAATTGAACTGGCGAGAATCGACGGAATAAACATATCGGCAAAGCCCACAACGATAGTTTTAGAGGCTTCGGTGGCTTCTGGAATATGCAGTAATTCGAGTAATGGAATAAACGGCATACCTAAGTAGTTAAAGATAGGCGTATGTTCGGCAATGATCAGCGCCGTGGTACCAATTGCCATCACCACTGGGATAATGCCAAATACCATATCGATCACGTTCTTAACGCCTTCATTCAATACGGCTTTTATGCCACCGGCGCTGGCGGCTTTTTCTAGGGCCTTATCAAAACCCCAGGAGAAAGCGCCGTGTCCCGCGGGAATGATTTCATCATCGGGTAAACGTGGCGTATCGTCGATATAGTTATCTTTCTTCCGTGATAAGGGGGGCAACTTAGGCACAATCACAGCGGCGGCAAAGCCCGCAAGGCATACTGTCAAATAGAAGGGCACAAACATATGCTCTAACTTCACCTGCGAGATGACCACTAAGCTAAAAGTGATCGATACCGCAGAGAACGTCGTGCCGATAACAGCCGCTTCCCTCTGAGTATAAAAACGCGCTTCATACTGCTTGCTGGTCAGCAAAATACCGACACTACCATCGCCTAACCAAGAGGCCATACAGTCGATAGCGCTACGACCCGGTAAGTTGAACACTGGGCGCATGATCTTAGTTAACAGTGTGCCAAAGAGTTCGAGTAGGCCGAAGTTCAGTAGCAGTGGCAATAACATGCCCGCGAAAATAAACACCGAGAACAACACGGGCAGTAAGTCGTTTAAGACTAAGGCGCCCGTACTGGAGGAGTGAATCGCTTCGGGGCCAACGGCAAAATAGGTCAGCATAATAAAGAGAGCGCCGACAACCCGAGTCGTTAACCACATGGGGCTGATATTGAGCAAGCCGTTGAGAAAGTGGTTATTGAGAACAAACTTAGGCTTGAGCATTTTGGTGAGCAGGGAGGCAAGTGCCATAGCCACCACAATCGTCGTGACGATTAAGGTGAGAACTCCACTCAACGCATTTTGCAGCGCCTTAGAGATGATTGCGATTGGAATAGTGATCGCATCGTTATAGCTGATCGGGGTCATAAACAGCAGCAGACCTATCAGCGAAGGGACGATAAAGGTGAGTATCGTCTTTATGTTGCGGTTTTTATGTTCAGTAGCCAATGGTGTACACCTTAAAGTACGAGTCGCACAAAATAAACTTGAATAAGCCGCCATCCAAAACCGTTTTTAGGGTCAGTTAAGGTGCATTTTCATTCAGCTCAAAATCGAGAAGGGGGAAGATTACTCGCTTAGCCCCTCTATGTAAAACGATTCGCTAGTTAGTTTGATATAAGCAACAAAACAGCATAGTTATTTCGGCGCCAGTATCAAGGGGTTGTTGCAGTGCTTAACGGAGTGGTTTAAGGTTAGTTGTTTTTAAATCAATTGCTTATGATTTTATATTGCGTCAGTTTTAGTAAGGTGCGCAGTTTTATCATTTATGGCGGTTCGTATTTGTATTCGACTAAAAAATACCAGCCAAGGAGGATTTAGCCATGTTTAGCCAACTGTTAACCCCAATTGAGTATGACTAAAAAGTCGATAAAGATGCGGAAAGTAAAAATTTTCCGATAAAGCGGATGTGCGCCGCTTTAAATCTTTTTATTTCCATGTAAGGTATTACTACCTCTATTTGGCTAAATTACTCATGACTGTTACACGATCAAGTATCACGATAAAGAAGGGGTCAGTGCTCGCCACTAAATTTGGCTTTCTTGGTCTCTTTGGGTTATTGCTAGGGATTGTTGTGTCTATCGTCGGATTTAACTATTCCGAGCGAGAAACCTTTAACTTTTTAAACTACACCCTAAGTGAACTCGGTACCTATGGGCATTCTGCCTATGCAGTGGTCCTCAATGGTGGGTTGTTTTTTGGCAGTTTAAGCATTGTTTTTTATTGCTTATCCTCGTTGCAAAACGTGACGTCCTTCTGGGAGTATCCTTTTTTTATCTGCCTAGCCTTCACTTTTTTAGCCTTAGCCTGTGTAGGTCTGTTTCCGGTCAATGTGTACCATTTACACATTTTAGGCCTGAAATGGTTTTTCTATTTTGGCAGCCTTAGCGCAATATTTTATTTGGTTTTAGTCCTAGTGAGTCGCGCGGCTTTTGGCCGTTTAACGGTATTACTGGCGCTGATGGTGTTCGCCAGCATGATGACATTCCTCTATGCCCCGCAGTTATCTTTGGGGCTCACCGAAGGGGATAGGCCTTTTTATCAGGAAATGGTGCTGCAGTTTCCACGCCCAAGCTTATGGTGGCCAGCCCTATTAGAGTGGCTAGGGCTGGGGAGCTTATTGGGGTGGGTGGGCGCCCTGTTACTGAGTCAGCTCAGTTTTACCAAAGTGCCAGTGTCTGAAAAACAGCCTAACTAATATGAATGGCGACACCAGCCTCGCCAAACCAGTAGCCATTGCATTGCTCTGCACTCATGGGAAAGTGGGGCGACAATTCAGGGGCGTTGAGCGTATCGACTAAGGTATCGGCCATAGTTATGCATTCCATACTGCTGGGGGATATCCTAAAAATATCGACTCCCATCTTAGCCATAGTGACTATTTCACCACGTAGATCTAAGCAATGGGCCGACTGGGTTTGTATGCCATTAAGCCTAAGCAGAGGTTGCTGTTCCTGGGTTTGGGCGAGCAGCCCTTTGCTGTACTGCCGGCAAACCGTTTCGCAGCTGTCCTTAGTGAGTTGTTTGTGCCTTGCGGTAAAGCAGCGCGCCGAATGGGCGAGGGGCAAATAGCCATGGCCTAACACTTCAACTTCAAATGAGGGTTTTTCTTGGATCACTTGGCTAAGCCAGGCCTTAGATAACTCCACTGGCATCACAAACCTTTTCATACCAATGCGTTGCAGGATATCTAAACTGGCGCGGTTGTAGTTATTGATACTCGCACCGCAGACAAAGGGCAGTTTATGTTCTTGGGCAAGATACACTGCCGCCATATCGTTCGCTTCGACGATAAATTCGCCATTTTCGACTTGGCGTTTTAGCTCCGCATATTCAGAGGGCGCTTCGATTAATGCCAGCGTTGATATCACCACCTCTTTACCCGCCTGTTTGAGCATCTGCGCTATAGCTAGATAATCGCCCCATTTGAGTTCGCGTCTACGGCTACAAACGGCTTCGCCTAAATACACTAAGGGAATGCGACTGGTAGAAACTTGTTGGTAAAAATCAATGACCTGTTGTTTTTGCCAGCAATATAGCAACGGCCCTAGGGAAATATTCATCACTCCTCCTTTATCCATTTTTGTTATCTGTGATTGACCGTTTATTGCCAATTGCGCTCATAGGCACCCAGAGTGGTAATTTGCCCTTCGGACACCTTTGCCAGTGCCTGTTCCCAATGGGATTGGCTTTGGAATTGCTCGGGATTATTGAGGTAGGTATCTATGGCTTGACGCCAAACTTTAGTGACTTGCTCAACATAGGCAGGGCTGCGTTGGCGGCCTTCAATTTTCAGCGACACTATGCCCGCCTTGGCAAGTTCGGGCAGTAAGCTTAGGGTGTTCAAACTGGTCGGTGACTCGAGTAAATACTGGGGCGAGTCCTGATCTTCGGTGAGATAACGGCCTTTACACACCACGGGATAGCCCATTTGCTCATCGAGCCCCGACTTGTCAATAAGCACCTCATTGAGGCGAGTGAGTCTGTCCTGACCTTGTTCTTCCCAGCGCACATGCTTTGCGGGAGAGCAGGAGCCGCCGGTGTTGGGGGATTGGCCGGTCACATAGGAGGATAAATGGCAACGCCCCTCGGCCATAATGCACAGGCTGCCGAAGGCGAACACTTCTAAATCCACTTGGCTGACCTTGGCCAAGTCGCGCACTTGCTTCATGGATAAGACCCGCGGCAGTACGACTCGGGCGATATTGAAGGTTTCCTTATAAAAATTAAGCGCCCCTAGGTTAGTGGCACTGGCCTGCACCGATAAATGCAGCGGCAGCTTGGGATAGTGCCTGTGGGCATAATCGAGTAAAGAAAGATCGGCAACGATTAGGGCATCCATACCAAGCTTTGCTGCTAAATCAATAGCTTGATACCAACGGTGTTCTTCACCTGGCTTAGGGAAGGTATTTAAGGTTAAAAAGATTTTTTTACCTTGCTTGTGCGTAAGTTCCGCCGCTTCCTGTAATTTTGCCGGGGTGAAGTTTAACCCTGCAAATGAACGTGCATTGGTATCATCTTTTAATCCTAGGTATACCGCGTCGGCTCCGGCCTGTAGTGCCGCCTTTAACGAGGCCAGATTTCCCGCTGGACACAATAACTCCATAATGGTGCTCCCGATAAAATAATAGCCGCAGAGTGTAGGCAAGATTGAATGACGGTGAATTGATTTAAAACAGGTTTAAGATCATAAAATCTAGGTAAACTGAGATATATCGTGTTTTTTTCCGTAGGAATTTGCGTATGTCCGCTGTTTTTTCAGCAAATGTTGCTAAGCAACTGTTAACCTTTACCCCTAAATTAATGCGTTTTCCCCTTGGGAAAGTTCCCTTCAGCTTGAAGGCAAAAGCCATTAGCCAACTGTTGGGGCTGCTGTTAGCCCAACAAATGGCGGACGATGAGCTAACATTTTTAGTCGATAAATGGGTGGCTATCCGGGTAGAGGACTTAGACCTCGACTTTGAGGTGAGTTTTAATGGCCAATGGCAAGTGAGAAAGTTGACCGACGCCCAGGTGACCTTTAGTGCTAACTCGGCAGAACTCCTGTTAGTGGCGGCGGCAAAGGAAGATCCCGATACGTTATTCTTCCAGCGTAAGTTGAGTATTCAAGGCGACACAGAACTTGGGCTCGAAGTGAAAAACCTGCTGCTCAGCATCGAATTTGCCAGTATGCCAACCCCCATTCGCCTCAGCGTTGAAAAACTCGCCGCAATGATTGAGCGTCTGCAAATTGCCGCTAAACCAACGGTTATCCTTGGTAAAACCCCAAGCCTTAGCTAAATATGAAAGTTAAATGCGAAAGCTAAAAACGTATTTTGAACTTTATATAAAAAAGCCCCAGAGATATCTCTCCGGGGCTTTTTTATCATTTTAACGCTGAATGAGTACTACAACGGCTTTTGTGTTAGCAGGGCAAATTTCACTAACAATTCATCGTTGGACTCGATACGGTTTGGATCGGGGTCGATACAATCAATAGGGCAGACGGACACGCAGGTCGGTTTATCGTAATGACCCACGCATTCGGTGCAGCGGTCAGGGTCGATTTCATAGATCTCTTCGCCCATAGTGATCGCCTGATTAGGACACTCAGGCTCACACATGTCGCAGTTGATGCAGCTATCGTCGATCAGTAATGACATACCTTAACCTAGTTCATGTGGGTTGCGGGTATCCTGGCCTTGGGGCAGGTTACGCAGCAAAATACCGTGGCTCAAATCGACTTCCTTAGGCACGGGTAGATACACAGTGTGCCCCGAACCTAGGCCCGCTTCAACCGCTTCCGCTTTGCGGTTTTCGAGGTGCTCAATCGTCAGGTTCATATTACCCTGCGGCGTCATCAGCTCGACACTGTCGCCAACGGAGAATTTATTCTTCACTTCGATTTCAGCAAGGCCAGCCAGATTGCGTTTACCCGTCAGTTCACCCACAAACTGTTGGGTATCGCTAACTGAGTAGCCATAGTCGTAATTTTGATATTCATCATGCACATGGCGACGTAAAAAGCCTTCGGTATAGCCACGGTGGGCCAGCCCTTCTAATTGATTCATTAGGCTGCGATCGAAATCTTTACCCGATGACGCATCTTCAATCGCGCGGCGATAGAGCTGTGCGGTGCGAGCCACGTAATAGAAAGATTTAGTACGGCCTTCGATTTTGAGTGAGTCTATGCCCATTTTTGTTAGGCGCTCAACGTGCTGAATAGCCCGTAAGTCTTTAGAGTTCATGATATAAGTACCATGCTCATCTTCAAAGGCTGGCATGTATTCGCCGGGACGATTGGCTTCCTGCAGCAGGAAGATTTGATCCGTTGGCGCGCCAGCACCTAAGGTCGTTGGTGTTTCGATTTGTACTGCATTGGGCATGGCAATGATGTCGCCACTGTCGTTTTGCTGCGCTTCGTGCACGTCGTATTTCCAGCGGCAAGCATTAGTGCAAGTGCCTTGGTTAGGATCGCGTTTATTGATATAACCCGAGAGTAAACAACGGCCAGAATAGGCCATACACAGGGCACCATGGACAAACACTTCGAGCTCAATATCGGGGCAGCGCTGACGAATTTCTTCGATTTCATCTAAGGACAACTCGCGGGACAGGATCACGCGCTTGATACCTTGGGTTTGCCAAAACTTGACCGAGGCCCAGTTGATGGCATTTGCCTGCACGGATAAATGCACGACTTGATCGGGAAACGCCTCACGCACCATCATGATTAAACCCGGATCGGACATGATCAGCGCATCTGGCTTCATCGCCACTACGGGCTCCATATCCTTGATATAGGTTTTAAGTTTGGCATTGTGGGGCGCGATATTGCTCACCACATAGAGCTTTTTACCCAGCGCATGGGCTTCTTCAATCCCTGTGGCAAGGTTTTCCATTTTAAAGTCATTATTGCGTACCCTTAAGCTATATCTTGGCTGACCGGCATACACAGCATCTGCACCATAGGCAAAAGCATAGCGCATGTTTTTCAGCGTCCCTGCGGGAGATAGTAGCTCTGGTTTAAACATAATGACTCTCGAATTGGTTGGTAGAATAGAGGCGCAGTGCGCGGGGGCGGCATTTTACACAATGGAAGTAGGGTTATGCAAATGGCGACGCCTAACTTTAGCTGTACTTCACACTTTGCGAATGTAAGCGTTTTAATCCCTCGGGAATGGAACAGCAAAGCACTCTATGGGGAAAATTGATAACGCAATCATACAAATTATTAACCTTGGCCGCTTTTTCTACTCATCTCATCACAGCCAACTGATATACTCCAACTATCCAATGTTTATATTGATAGATTGATGGGAGCTAAGATGTCTACCGAACATCTACTGTTAGTCGGCTTATTAAAAAAACTAAAAGATGATGCCTTAGTATTGCCAACCTTACCCGAAGTCGCAATGCGGGTGCAGGAAGTCGTGGGACGTTCCGATGCCAGCCTTAAACAAGTGGCCGAAGTGATTGGCCAAGATGCGGCGATTTCGGCTCGGATCATCAAAGTGGCCAACAGTGCTTTATATAGTCGTGGTATTCCCGCCGAGAGCATTAACAGCGCCGTTTCACGTATTGGATTAATTCAGATCAAAAGCATTGCCACGTCCGTTGCGATGGAACAATTATTTATTTCCACCAATGAAATGGTGTGGGAAGTGATGGATGAAGTGTGGCGGACCTCCATCGATGTTACCGCGGCGGCTTGCGCTATGTTGCAGATGTACAATAGGCGTCGCCATGGCAGTGGGTTAAACTTTGATACCTTAACCTTGGCGGGGCTAGTGCATAACATCGGGGCTTTACCCGTATTAACCGAGGCCGAAGCGCATCCAGAGTTATTTACTAGCATTGATCAATTACGTTCGCTGGTGCGTAAAATGCAGGGTCCGTTAGGACGGGCCGTATTAAAGAGTTGGGATTTTGCCCCCGAAGTGATGGAAGTGGTTGAGCGCTGGGCGGATCTTCCTTATTTGCCCGAGCATGTGACTTACTTAGATTTTATCCGCGCCGCGGCATTTTATTCGGGTGAATTGCGTGCTGGCACAGAGTTAGAGCAGCGTTTAGACGTATTTGTTGCACGGGGATTGCCTGTATCGGCTGGCGATCTCGCCAGCGATGAGTTTATGGATAAATTCCATTCTATTAGAGAAAGTTACCAATAGTCGGCCTAAATGGAACTCAAATGGTGACTCGGTGCGACAAACGCTGAGTCCCATTGGAAATAAGCTTACGCGGTAAGATTGAGGCCTAGGTATGATTATGTTGGGATTTATTGGGGTAGCACTGTTTATCATCTTGATAGGTGTGCTGTACATTTTGTTAGAAAAATACCGCTCTTTGCGACAACAACAACGATTTTTAGCGCAACTTTGTCCGCAGCTTGACCAGCAAAAGATTGAACGCCAGCCCCTCAATATCCCCATAGTGCCGCAGGAATTTGCCCCGCTCTATCACTCTTTAAATGAGATGTTAGCCGCCTTACCCGCAGGAACGGGTAAGGACAAACTGACCGGGCTCAGCAACCGCCTCGGGCTGAAACGCACCTTAGCCTCCATGATGCCGATCACCCAAGGCACTATGGTGTTGCTCGATATCTATCGGTTTCGCTACGTGAATGATCTTTTCGGCTTTGTGTTTGGCGATATCTTACTGCAGCAGTTTGCCGAACGACTAACCAACCTCAGTGTCGCCCCAAGGCTGATTGCGCGTTTAAATGGCGATGAGTTTTTTCTGTACTATGAGCAGAGCCTATCTGAGGAGCAATTACAGCAACTGCGCGGCCGCCTACAGGTGCCCTTTAGGATTAAAGACACGCCTGTCAGCGTGCGGGTTCAGGTGGGGTGCGTACAGCTAGAGCAGCACCATGCCGATGCCAGTAATATGCTACGCAGACTCGATCTTGCCCTTAACAAAGCGCGTGTGACACGCAGTGCCATTGCCTATTACAGTGAGAATGATGATATTAGGCAACTGCGGGAACTACAGATTATTGATAGCTTACCCAAAGGCTTACAGCGTAATCATTTGTATATGGTGTACCAGCCTAAGCAGGATGTAAAAACGGGACAGTGCACTCAAGTCGAAGCGTTAATACGCTGGGATCACGAAACCTTAGGGTTTATTTCTCCTAGTGAGTTTATTCCCTTGGCCGAATACGCAGGCATGATTGATTTAGTGAGTCGTTGGGCGTTGGAGCAAGTGTTAGCTCAGCAGGTAAAATGGCGGGCCATGGGGATGAAGCTGTGTGTGGCGGTCAATCTATCGACCCGGGATCTTGACAGTGAAACCTTGCCCCAGGAGTTGGCGGCGCGTCTTACCCATTACCAGTTGCCCCCAGAATGTTTAATGATCGAAATCACCGAAAGTACCTTGATGGCGGATCTTAATAAGGCCGTGGAAACCTTAGGGAAAATTCGCAAACTGGGGATCAAACTCGCTATCGATGACTTTGGCACTGGTCACTCATCCCTCGCGTATTTAAAGCATTTGCCCGCCAATGAGGTCAAAATTGATAAGGCTTTTTTAAGGGATCTTGAGCAGAATAAATCGGCGGAATACATCCTCGAGGCGAGTATCAACATCGCGAAAAAGCTCGGCTATGATGTTACTGTCGAAGGGGTTGAAACCCCTGAAATACGTGAGATTTTAGTAGAAATGGGCGCAGATACACTGCAGGGTATGCATTACGCTAAACCTATGAGAGCCGCAGAACTGGAAATGAACTGGGCTCAGTTACAGCGACGCTTTTAGGTTTACTTGGATGCTTATTGGTTCAGTTCAAATCCGCTACTGAGGGCAGCAATTAACTCCGCTGGCATTGGGGCGAGTTGGCGGGCTTGATTCATGCACACCATTTCAATCGTGGCCGTCACCGCAGGTTTTTTGCCCTGTGGTCGCCATATTTCCTGTTGCCATACGGTGCGATATTTACTCTCAAAATAAAACCGAGTGCGCACATCGATAATATCGGCAAATTCCACACCTTCATGACACAACATATCGCTACGATACACGGCAAAACCCAGTTGATTTTGTTGCCACAGGGCACTTAAACGCTCGGCACCAATCACATGCTCGCGGGCGCGCTCAAAGTATTTCAAAAAGTTAGGGTGATAAACCACGCCAGAAAAATCGGTATCTTCGTAGTAAATTTGTACCGGGAAAGAATAGGTTGGGCTAAATTGTGGCATGGGATATAAGCAAGTTTTTGAGTTTATCGTTGGGCGCAGTCTAGCGGTTTATGGCGTTAAACAAAACTACAAAAAGCAAAAAGCCATATTCACCGAAGTGAATATGGCTTAGGGTAAACGTCGCTATTAGCGGATGATCATTTGATCGCGTTCAGGTCCAACGGATACCATGCTGACGCGCACACCCATTAACTCTTCGATACGTTCAACATATTGCTGCGCGGCCTTTGGCAGGCTTTCGAAGGTGCGGCAAGTGGTAATATCTTCGCTCCAACTTGGCATTTGCTCATACACTGGGCTCAATGCAGCCGTTTGTGGCCAAATGGGGTTCTCAGTGTGCTCACCGTCGTAGGCAATACAAATCTTGAGATCTTTCATGCCAGTCAGACAGTCAATCTTGGTCAGGGCGATTTCAGTTGCCGCTTGCAGCTCAACACCATTGCGAGTAGCAACGGCATCGAAGTAACCCATATCCCGTGGACGACCCGTGGTTGCACCAAACTCGTTGGCGTTTTTACGGAAATCATCCTGCTCTTCCATTGCAGTCACTAAGGTGCCTGTGCCTACTGATGAGCTAAAGGCTTTCGCCACTGCAATCACACGCTCTGGGCGCAGTGCAGGTAAACCACTGCCTAAACCAGCGAAAGCCGCGGTTACGTTAGAAGAGGTTGTGTACGGATATTCACCGTAAATCAAGTCACGACCCGCACCTAATTGGGCTTCGAATAATAGGTTAGCATCTTGTTTTTGTAATGCTTTTAATGGCTCTGTCACATTACAAATAAACGGACGCCATGGCGCAGTTACTTCTAATAACCACTGGGTCATTTCGGCGGCGGTTTGGCTAAAGTCACAGCTTGGATAAAGTGCTTTTAACTGTGGCAGTTTCCAGTCAAGCATAAATTGAATGCGCTCTTGCAGCACTTCGGGTTGCTTTAACCAGCCGACTAAAATGCCTTTTTTCATCACGCGATCGCCATAGGCGGGCGCAATGCCTTGACGGGTTGAACCGTAGGCAAGATCGCCAAGACGTTGTTCTTCTAAGGTATCTTCCAGTGCATGAATCGGTAAGCACAGGGTGGCGCGGTCAGAAATGCACAGCTTAACGTCAATGCCTGCAGCTTCCACTTCAGCAATTTCTACACTGAGTTTTTCAGGGCTGATCACCATACCAGGACCAAGAACTGCAATACAGTTAGGGTTGAAAATACCGCTAGGTAATTGGTGTAATTTAAAGGTGCCATAGTCGTTAACGACCGTATGGCCTGCGTTGTTACCACCTTGAAAGCGAACACTCGCAGCAGCATCTGCGGCTAAATAATCTACGATGCGGCCTTTGCCTTCATCACCCCAATTTGCACCCACAACCACGATAGACGGCATAACATCATCTCCACATTGATTAAGCGGTTATGCTAGACCTCCAATATAAATAAGAGAAATTAATTATAGTTATCGTGCTGATAAGGATTTCATATATCATTATCCCGTGATTAATACATTTTTACTGTCTTGGGGTGCACTATGCTCGATCTCCATTGGTTAAAAACCTTTGTTGCCCTCGCTGAATATAAGCATTTTGGTAAGGCTGCGGCGGCATTGCATATGACACAGCCTAATGTGAGCTTACACATTAAGCAGTTAGAGCAAACGACTCGGGTGAAGTTGATTGAACGTAATCCCTTTCGATTAACGCAGGCGGGATTTCGTCTGTTAGAGAGCAGCCAAAAGACTCTGATGGAATTACAAATTTGCCAGGCGGATCTGAATGCCATTAATGATCTTAGCCAAGGCACCTTGACCATAGCGGCGAGTGATATTATTTCGCGGTTGCTGTTGATCCAACCGTTTCAACTCTTTAAAGCGGAGTTTCCGGGAATTGATTTTTCACTGCTTAATACCACATCTTCGCAGGCCTCGGAGTTAGTGACCAATGCCGAAGCCGATTTAGGCTTTGTGATTGCACAAAAGGAGAGCCAACCGCTGCATTTTACTGAATTACAGCAAATTAAATGGTGTGCCCTTGGGGATAATCTTGAACTTTGGCAGCAGGCTAAATTGTCAGCGGATACGCCACTAGCCGAGCAACCGACATTGATTTTACTCGGCCACGATACCCGTACCCGTGAGTTATTGGATCCCGCACTCCCATCCTTAAACCTGCCCAGTTACAGGATCATGGAGGTGGGCAGTGTTGATGCGCAAATTGATTGGGCTGAAGCCGGATTTGGGGTCGCGATTGTGCCCGAGTTTTCGATTTACACTAAGGCTAATTTGACGACTAAGGTCACGCCTCTGCCGCAATTTCCAAGTACGAGTTTGGGCTATATAGTGCGGCAAAATCAGATTCTTTCTAAGGCGATAAAACAGCTTTTATACTGGGTAAATCAAGAGATTATCCGCTCGCAGCAGTCTTAATATACTATTGTTCTGTGGCGAAGAGTTGTTGATATTGACCATCATTTTTAAGTTGTAATAATCCTTTATCCAGTGCCTGAGCGAGCAGTACTGACTTGGGATTTGCCTTAGAAAACGCGAGGTAAATATTGCTGCTGTGATTATTAAAGGCAGGGATCACCTCATCACTCACCCCCATCTTCTGTAAATTATCTTTAGCGACGAGGTCGAACATTAATGCGGTATCTATACGTCCTATCAGCAATAAATTAATTAACTGTTGTTGTGTGGCAACTTGCACTAGGTTGAGCTGCCTTTGTTTGACTAATAGGGGGAACTCATCACCATATTCGTAGCTTTTTACCACCCCAACGACAGTGCCCTTAGGCAGATCCCATTTATTCGCCGCTTTTATAGCCTGTTCTTTTTTATGATAAAAAGAGGCTGTTGCAATAAATAAAGGTGTAGTACCAAACACAAATCGCTGCTCAGTGCTCGCCTCACGAGTCACATTAAAAACACCGTCTACAGCGCCTTTTTCCGCCATCATTAATGCACGGGAATAGGGAACGACGAGGCTATTAACTTCGATATTAGATTGCTTAAATGCCGCGGTAATTAAGCGGTGGGAAATACCTTGTCCGAACTGATTCGCAAAGGGTGGCCAGCTATCTTCCGCCGCCAAAGTGATCGCCTGTTGGGGAGTTATGCTGGCTAGAGGGGAGCCTTCTTCGGCAAAGACGAGGGAGCTCACCACCGAAAAGAATAACAAAGTGAAACCAAGCGAAAATGACCAAGGCAAATAAAATAGTTGGGGTATTTTTATGTTTGCTTGAGTCCCTACACGCATTTGGCGTCCGTTTATACCTACCTTGATATATGGCGTTTATAGCATAAGTCTCTGTCGCTAGGCTAATGATTTTATGGGAGCTTGAATGTAATTGATAGCATTATGAAATTGATAAACTCCAGCGGACCTTCCGATGATCCGGCCGGTTTAAACACATTGCACTCAACGCCAGTATTGATGCCGATCTTTCAGAGGAGCAGAAGCGTGAATTTTTAGATACTGTGTGCAATTGTTGCCCTATTCATGACAATCTTGTACACCCGACACTCGTGATCCATAGGGTTATTAACGATTGATGGTAAATCGCCCCAAATAATCTCCCCAAAAAATAACCCCCCGTTAGGCCATGGCTTAACAGGGGGTATTCAATTAAGTCGCTAAATTAGCGGTTACTTTTTGGAAAATTCGCTAACACCAGCTCAGCCACTTGGCGCAATTCCTGCGAACAGATCCCATTGGTTGCTTGTACGGCCATGCCTTGTAAGACAGTGCCGATATAACGGGCGAGCAATAGCGGATCGGCTGTCTCGGGTAAATCCCCTTCGTCTTTAGCGCGTTGTAGTCGCTCACACAGGGCCTGCTCTCCGTCTCGGCGGCGATTGATCAAGGTTTCTTTAATGGCTTCACCCGCTTCGCTACAGGTTAGAGCCCCTTGGACAATCAAACAGCCTTGCGGATGGCTAGCATCGGCGAGCGAACTGGCGGCACCTAAGAGCATGGACTCTACGACTTGGTAGGCGGTTTTCTGTTCAAGTGCTGGGTAGAAAAACGCGCAGGGGCGCTGTTCATATAATTCTATCGCCTTGAGAAATAACTGTTCTTTATTACCGAAGGCGGCATAGAGGCTAGGTTTATTAATGCCCATTGCTTGGGTGAGATCGGTTAATGACGTCCCTTCAAAACCTTTGCGCCAGAAGACTTCTAAGGCTTTCGCTAATGCATAATTAGTGTCGAAGGCTCGCGGGCGACCTACGCAGGGCATCTGGGTGGCGGTTGACATCAATAGGCTCCTCAATTCTCAATTGCCCCTAGGATAGACATGGGTTTAGTCCATGTCCAGCCACACTTGCTACGGGTGGTAGCACGGGCGAGTGACTCATCAATTGTATTTCCCAATCCTTCAATGAAAAACCCGCCTTTTAAATTTATACCGAGTGGTACATAAATTTGTTGACAGCGTCATTTTACGCTATATATTACCGCTCAGTACAGAATATTTTTTACCAGTCGGTATTTTATTCGAACTGCACAGAATGACCACCACTTTGAGGACACGAATATGATGAGTCACAAACCTTTACGAATAATGATGTTAACGGCCATTGCCGCTGTCGTCCTTTCTGCTTGTGGTGAGCAAACCGCGCAACAGGGTCCCGCACCCAGTGCGCCTAAGGTCGATGTCGCCCAAGTATTGCACGAGCGAGTCAC
Organism: Shewanella sp. KJ2020; assembly: GCF_024197625.1. NCBI lineage: Bacteria > Pseudomonadati > Pseudomonadota > Gammaproteobacteria > Alteromonadales > Shewanellaceae > Shewanella > Shewanella sp. KJ2020. Next base: position 164,897 of record NZ_JAKUKD010000031.1, read on the forward strand.
CGAATGGGACGAGTTTACCGGCCGTCTACAGGCGCCCGAAAGTGTGACTTTAGTGCCACGGGTTTCAGGTTATATAGAGTCAGTGAATTTTAAAGAAGGCGCCTTAGTGAAAAAAGGCGAGGTGTTATTCCGTATCGATCCCAGCGTATTTGCTGCGGAAGTGGCCCGGTTAAAAGCAGATCTTGCTAGCGCACTTTCTGCCGAGCAACTGGCCACTAACGATCTAGAACGCGCTCGTAAGTTATTTGCCCAAAAAGCGGTGTCAGCAGAATTACTCGACACCCGAGAGTCGAATAAACGTCAAACTGCGGCGGCCGTAGCTTCGGTTAAAGCGGCATTGCTGCGGGCCGAACTCGATTTGGATTATACCCAAGTGCGTGCGCCGATTGATGGTCGCGTCTCCTACGCCAATGTCACCGCGGGTAACTATGTCACCGCAGGGCAGAGTGTGCTGACCAGCTTAGTGTCCACCGCCAGCATGTATGCCTATTTCGATGTAGACGAGCAAACCTACCTTAAATACGTAAAGTTAACCGCGCAGAAGAAACGTAATGATCCCCGCGCGGGCGATAATCCTGTGTATATGGCCTTAGCCAATGAGCGTGATTATCAGCGTGTTGGTATGGTCGACTTTGTCGATAATGCCATGGATAAACAGACGGGCACTATTAGAGTTCGAGCCACTTTTGATAATGAAGACAATAGCTTACTGCCAGGATTGTTTGCCCGCCTTCGCACCGCAGGTAGCGGCGCCTATGAAAGTATCTTGATAGACGATAAAGCCGTTGGCACAGATCTGAATAATAAGTTTGTGCTAGTCCTAGCCAATGATGGCACGGTCGAATATCGCGGCGTGACCTTAGGTGAGAAAGTCCAAGGGCTTCGAATCGTGACCCAAGGTTTAGAAGCCGAAGATAAGATCGTAGTCAACGGTATGCAGCGCGTACGCCCTAAGATGCAAATTGAGCCAAACATGGTGGACATGGTCGATAGCGACAAGCTAGAAGCATTGCGCCAAGCCCAATTAATGCTCGATAAAAACCAAGACCATTTGACGGCGCAAGCGGTCGAATCGACGCGTCGCGGTTAAGGAATAACACATTATGTTGTCGCAGTTTTTCATTAAAAGACCGATATTTGCAGCCGTATTGTCACTGCTGTTTTTTATCACAGGGGCGATTGCCGTTTGGCAGTTGCCTATTACCGAATATCCTGAAGTGGTGCCGCCGACTGTGGTCGTGACCGCTAACTACCCTGGTGCTAACCCTAAAGTGATTGCCGAAACCGTGGCCTCGCCGCTGGAGCAGGAAATCAACGGCGTCGAAGACATGTTGTACATGTCATCCCAGGCGACGTCCGATGGGCGCATGACCTTAACCATCACCTTTGCGATTGGTACGGATGTGGACAGGGCACAAACCCAAGTGCAGAGCCGTGTCGATCGCGCTATGCCACGTCTGCCGCAGGAAGTACAACGCCTAGGGATCGTGACTGAGAAGTCCTCACCCGACTTAACCATGGTGGTGCATTTGCAATCGCCGGATAACCGTTACGACATGTTGTATCTGTCTAACTATGCGGCGCTAAACGTCAAAGACGAGTTAGCGCGGATTAACGGTGTCGGCGCGGTACGCTTGTTTGGTGCCGGCGAATATAGCCTGCGTATTTGGCTCGACCCCAATAAAGTTTCGGCGCTGGGTTTATCGCCAGCGGACATTATTGCCGCCGTGCGTGAGCAAAATCAGCAAGCGGCGGCGGGCAGTTTAGGCGCACAGCCCAGTGGTAATGCCGACTTTCAACTTTTGATTAACGTGAAAGGCCGCTTAACTGAACTGTCTGAATTTGAAGATATCATCATCAAAGTTGGCCAGAATGCTGAGGTGATCCGCCTTAAGGATGTGGCTCGTGTCGAACTGGGCGCGACCAGTTATGCGCTGCGTTCTTTACTCGATAATAAAGATGCGGTGGCGATTCCTGTATTCCAAGCATCGGGTTCGAATGCGATTCAGATTTCCGATGATGTGCGCGCCAAAATGGCGGAGTTATCGAAATCCTTCCCAGAAGGGCTCGAGTACGAAATCGTATACGATCCAACCGTGTTCGTGCGTGGCTCGATTGAAGCAGTGGTAAAAACCTTGCTCGAGGCCGTATTGCTGGTGGTGTTAGTGGTGGTACTGTTCCTGCAAACCTGGCGCGCCTCGATTATTCCGCTGGTGGCCGTGCCTGTGTCTTTGGTCGGTACCTTTGCCTTTATGCATCTGCTCGGGTTCTCGTTAAACGCCCTGTCGCTATTTGGGCTGGTGCTCGCCATCGGCATTGTGGTGGATGATGCGATTGTGGTGGTGGAAAACGTCGAACGTAATATTGCCGCAGGGTTAAGCCCAGTTGCGGCAACACAAAAGGCGATGAAGGAAGTGACTGGCCCGATTGTGGCTACCACCTTAGTGCTGGCGGCGGTGTTTATTCCGACGGCCTTTATGAGCGGTTTAACTGGGCAGTTTTATAAACAGTTTGCCTTGACTATTACTATTTCGACCTTTATCTCGGCTATTAACTCACTGACTTTGAGTCCGGCGTTATCGGCGTTATTACTCAAAAGCCATGATGCGCCAAAGGATGGTTTAACTCGTCTAATGGACAAGTTGTTCGGTGCTTGGTTGTTCATGCCTTTTAACCGCTTATTTAGCCGTGCATCCGATGGTTATGGTTACTTAGTTCGTAAGGTGATCCGTTTTGGTGGCATTATTGGCCTAGTATATTTAGGCATGGTGGCGCTAACGGGTGTGCAATTTGCCAATACTCCAACGGGTTATGTACCCGGCCAAGATAAACAGTATTTAGTGGCCTTTGCTCAGTTGCCCGATGCGGCGTCCCTTGAACGCACCGATACCGTGATCAAAAAGATGTCTGAGATCGCGCTTAATCACCCGGGTGTGGCGCACTCGATTGCCTTCCCTGGCCTGAGTATCAACGGTTTTACTAACAGTCCTAACTCAGGCGTCGTGTTTGTCGCGCTTGATGATTTTGACTCGCGTACCAGTCCTGAACTGTCGGCAAATGCCATTGCAGGACAATTGAATCAGCAATTTGCCAGTATTCAAGACGCATTTATTGCCATCTTCCCGCCGCCACCTGTGCAAGGCCTCGGCACTATAGGAGGGTTCCGTCTGCAAATTCAAGACAGAGCCAACCTTGGTTATGAGGCCTTGTATCAGGTGACCCAACAAGTGATGTACAAGGCGTGGGCCAATCCTCAGTTAGCTGGCGTTTTTTCTAGCTATCAGGTGAACGTGCCACAACTTGAACTGGATATTGATCGAACCAAAGCGAAACAGCAGGCAGTGTCGCTCGATCAAATCTTCCAAACATTACAAACCTATATGGGCTCGACCTATGTCAACGATTTCAATCGTTTCGGTCGAACCTATCAGGTGAATATGCAGGCTGACGAGGCGTTCCGTCAAAGTCCGCAGCAGATAAGTCAGCTAAAGGTGCCGAATCTGAATGGTGATATGATCCCGCTAGGATCATTCATCAACGTCAGTCAAAGCTCTGGCCCAGACCGAGTGATGCACTATAACGGCTTTACGACCGCTGAAATCAACGGTGGTCCAGCACCCGGTGTGAGTACTGGCCAAGCTCAGGCGGCGATAGAGAAAATCCTCGCCGAGACACTGCCAAACGGTATGACCTACGAGTGGACCGAGCTGACTTATCAGCAAATCTTAGCGGGCAATACGGGTCTTTTGGTTTTCCCGCTGGTGATCATCTTAGTGTTTATGGTGTTAGCCGCCCAGTACGAGAGCTTAAGCTTGCCATTGGCGATTATCTTAATCATTCCAATGACCTTACTTTCAGCCCTCAGTGGAGTGTTAATTTACGGTGGTGACAACAATATCTTCACCCAAATTGGCCTGATAGTGCTGGTGGGGCTGGCAACTAAAAACGCTATCTTGATTGTCGAGTTTGCAAAGGAAAAACAAGATCACGGTATGGCACCTATGGAGGCGATATTAGAGGCCGCAAGATTACGTTTACGTCCTATCTTGATGACATCTATCGCCTTTATTATGGGCGTGGTGCCTATGGTGTTCTCCACTGGCGCGGGCGCTGAGATGCGCCAAGCCATGGGCGTGGCAGTGTTCGCCGGTATGATTGGGGTGACTGTGTTTGGCCTTATCCTAACGCCGCTGTTCTACTATGCCTTAGCAAAGCGGGGAGCTGGCAATATGGATAATAACGATATCGAGCCGTTGGCAAATCTTGCTACAGGTCAACAGCATGCAAACAGATAGAACTCAGATATAAAGCGATCCGGTTAAAGGCCTGTGAAAACAGGCCTTTCCTATGTGGTACTGCTGGAGAATATACTGTTACGGTTTTTAACTTAAAGCAGTAACGCCTTATCGATAGGATGAAATTGAGACGCTGCATCCCTTAAGGATTTAGCCGTCAGGGTAGGGACGCCATACACTTGGGTTTCAACGCCATATTTTTGATGGATTTTTTGCAGTAATAAATCGAAATCGCCATCACCAGACAATAAGATCACAGTATCTACTTCACTCGCCGCTTCCATAATATCGATAGTGATCCCCACATCCCAGTCGCCTTTGGCCGAGCCATCGCTACGCTGAATAAACGGTTTTAACTTCACCTCAAAACCTATGTGCTTTAACGCGTCCTGGAATTTTAACTGCCCATCGTCACCCTTGTGGATGGCATAAGCCACGGCCAAGACTATGTCCCCCTCGTAACCTAAGTGTTGCCATAATTTACGGTAATTAAATTGGCGACCATAGGCCTCGCGGCAGGTGTAATAGATGTTTTGTACATCCACAAATAAAGCGATTTTTTTCAAGGGATTCGTATATTGCGATCTGGGAAAAGACTTCCCGCACTATAACACAGCAAGTCGCCAATGGGCGCTAAATGGAAAGTACAGCTTTCGGTTGAGCGGGGACATTGCCTCACCTGAGTTGTACTCGCGGGATTGGATATTTGGCTAAATACTAGGGGATTTAAAATATTGCGCCGGAGTGGTGCCGGTATATTGCTTAAAAAAGCTGATAAAGGCACTGTCGCTGGAAAAGTGTAAATTAAAGCCCACCTGCGCCACCGATGCTCCCGCCGCTAATTGTTCAATGGCCGAGAGTAAACGCCATTGCTGGCGCCAAGCTTGATAAGCCATACCTGTCTGCGTACTAAAAATACGGCTAATTGTGCGCTCACTGGCACCGATTTCGATGGCCATATCTTTAAGGTTGCTAGGTATTGTTTGATGTTGTTGCAGTTGCGCAAGCCAATTTTTTAGACGTTTATCCTGTGGGAGCGGTAACGCCAAAATTTCTTCCGCGGCATTGCCCAATTCTTCTAATAGCAGCGCAAAAGCATGGTGTTGAGTGCTTCTTGGTTTGTCCCAAGGCCAAAATGACATAGTGTCGATTAACGCTTTGAGTAGCGGGTTCACCTGGAAAATAGTGACCTTATCGGGTAATGAGCTGACCGTCTCTGGCTCAAAGTAGAGTGAGCGATAGGCAACCACATTACGCATGGTGACGCTGTGCTCAACGCCTGCTGGCAACCAAGCCGCACGTGTCGGTGGTAACACCACTTGAGTCTCGGCTAGAGTAAATGTCATTACTCCTGCGGGGGCGTACAGTAGCTGCGCCTTCTCGTGGTGATGCACTCCCGAGTCGTGTTCCCCCATGTCTGCGGCAATACCAATGACCAGATTATCCAACAGATCTGGATTAAATTGATGTTCAGGTCGAATAAAGGCCATTTTGTCCTATTTTTGATGTTTATTGTCTAAGTGTTGCTAATTGTCTGGTGTGGATTCTATCTATACTGGGCCATCTTTGACAAGTATGGAGCAGTCTTTCGGTTAACCAGCTCATTTGGTTTACTGAAATTGAATCGAAATCATGAATATAAAACCACCATTAGGGCTCGCTGTGCTGCTAATGATGTTTCCGCAAATAATGGAAACCATCTATAGCCCAGCTTTGCCTAATATTGCAGAAAGCTTTGCCGTGTCGATTGCCGGCGCATCGCAAACCTTATCTGTGTACTTTATTGCCTTTGCCATCGGGGTATTTTGCTGGGGCCGTTTAGCCGACATTATTGGTCGCCGCAAAGCCATGCTCGCGGGATTAGTCTGTTATGCCATTGGTTCAGCCTTAGCCTTAATAGTGAGCGACTTTAGCCTATTGTTACTGGCCCGAGTATTGTTGGCGTTCGGTGCGGCAGTAGGTTCAGTGATTACCCAAACCATGATGCGTGACAGCTACAGTGGTGAAGAATTAGCTAAAGTCTTTTCTGTGGTGGGCATGTCACTTGGAATTAGCCCGGTTATCGGATTGCTATTGGGCAGTGTTCTCAGTGCCTATTGGGGATATCAAGGTGTGTTTGTCGCACTGATGGTTTCTGCCATAGTGCTGTTGTTTTTATCGGTAAAATTGTTACCCGAAACCAAACCCGCACACACCCAGAAAATCGCGATAGGTGAGTTGGCTATCAAGATGCTTACCGACAGCGGGATTATTAAAAACACTTTGTTGGTGGCGGCGTTTAACCTGATGTGGTTTAGCTACTTTTCACTGGCGCCATTTATGTTTGAGGCGCAAGGGTTATCGACGCTTGCCTTCGGTACGAGTGGCTTGCTATTGGGCTTTGGCGCATTCCTTGGCAGTTATATTAATAAAATATTGTTGGGTCGAGGCTACGCTAGCGCCCAGTTGGTTCGCTTCGCCAGTGCTATCGCACTTGTTGGTGGACTGGGTATTTGGCTATTCCAATCGACTGTTTTAGGGCTGAATAATGTTTACTTTTTAGCGCCTATGCTTTTGATTGTGATTGCTTACGGGATAGCGATTCCGAACATACTCAGCTCGGCTCTAGCAAACTACCGCGCCTATGCGGGTTCTGCTGGCGCACTCTTCGGACTGTTTTATTACATTCTGTTGGGACTAGGTTTAGGCGGCGCAGGAATCATTCACCATTTAGGTATGGTGGTCACATTCAGTGCACTGCTTTGTGTGGGATTAGGTGTAAATTTGGGCTTAGCCCATAAAGCAAAAAACGCTTAAATATAAATAGAAAAAGCCAAGGCACCGATTGCCTTGGCTGATTTATGCGATTCTCTAAAGTGATGATTAGCTATGAGCTTGCTTGTAGCTTACTGTGGGGCGAATATAAAACTATAGCGATTGAGTAATGTTAATAAATGCATTAATTAATATTAAAAGTTAACGATTAGATAGATTGCAATCAATTGAAATAACTTGATACATAGCGCTTAATTAAGTTAGTTGAGTAAAACATTAATCTAATATGTTAGTGGGGAGGTTAATGCTTGTTTGGGATTCGAATTGGGTAAGTTGACAATATTTTTAATGTCACTATAAATCTTATTTTAGCCATAATTTCGCCACAATTAATCATTATGATGAACATATTTAATAAGAACAGAGAAAAGCAGCATGTTAAAAAAACTGAGTGATTACAAAAAGACAACGCTTATTGCCATTTGCTTGATGAGTGTTTCAAATTCGAATGCAAGTCCCTTAAGTGTAAAACAAACCGTTAATGAATTTGAGCGCCAAGGCTGGAGTATTGGTGTGTCTGTTATAGAAAGCAGCTCAAATAACGTATATTCAATTAACGGTGATGAACGGTTTTCGACAAATAGCACTGTTAAGGCTTTAGCTTGTGCCATTGTGCTATCTGAAGTAGATAAAAATGCAGTATCGCTAGACGATGCAATGATGATTTATGAACAAGATGTTGTTAGCCATTCACCAGTAATGAAAGAATTTATAGGCAAAAAAGTGACATTAGCAGATGCCTGTAAAGCGACTATGACCTACAGTGATAATACCGCGGCTAATTTTGCGATAAAAGAATCTGGCGGTCCTGAAGGCATTACTTCATTTCTGCGTTCAATGGGAGATGATATAACCAGAGCCGATCGTTATGAACCAGATCTCAATACAAATCCAGAGGGAGACTTAAGAGATACATCGACGGCTAATGCAATGGCAGCCAACTTTAACAAATTACTTCTCGGTAATATTTTATCAACTCAATCCAAAGAACAGTTAAAAATTTGGATGATGGGGAATAAAGTTGCAGATAACATGCTGAGATTGGTACTTCCTACGGGATGGGAAATTGCTGACCGTACCGGTGCCAACAGCTATGGCGCTCGGGGAATTATTTCCATGGTTTGGTCTGAATCACAACAACCATTGATAATTAGTATTTACATTAAAAAAGAGAAAACCTCTATTGAGGAGCGTGAGAAAGTCATTTCCGAAATAGGACGGGTAATTTTCACTGAGTACACGAACGGGACTTTATTTTAACCATGCTACGGATCATACTCCTAAAAAGTAAATATATTAAGGTTTTGCTATGAAACTTAAAAAGCTAATGCTGTGGTCGCTCTCTCTTTTCATTTTTACAACAATAAAATCTTTTGCAAGTGAGTCGATTACGGTAGCAGAAAAGAGTGAATGGAAATCCACCTTTGATAAATTTAAAGCGAATGGAACAATCATCATTAAAGACGAACGTGGAGGGGCAAGTGCCACTTATATTTACAATAAAGCACGTTCAACGGTACGGTTTACGCCTGCATCGACATTTAAAATTCCTCACACTTTATTTGCTCTCGATGCAAACTTAGTTAAGGATGAATTTCAAACGTTTAAATGGAATGGTGAAAAATACTCTATCCCTAGTCACAATCAAGATCAGAATTTACGTTCAGCGATGCGCTATTCCGCTTTATGGGTTTATCGAGGATTTGCGAAGGAGTTAGATGAAAACAAGGCAAGGGATTATTTGGAGGAAATTAATTATGGGAATCAAGATCCCACTGTAAAAGTGGACGACTATTGGGTCAGAGGTGGTTTAGAAATATCTGCTCAAGAGCAGATAAACTTCCTTGAGAAGCCTTATAAGAACCAACTCCCATTTAAAGTTGAACATCAATTATTAACCAAAGATATTATGATAGTCGAAGCTGGCCGAGAATGGATTCTCAGGGCGAAAACAGGACTCGGTGGCCAAGTTGGTTGGTGGGTCGGTTGGGCTGAATGGCCAACAGGACCGGTCTTTTTTGCATTGAATATAGACACGCCGAATGGCATGGCGGATGTTTACAAGAGAGAAGCGATTGGCAGAGAGTTGTTACTATCTATCGATGCATTGCCCCATATTTAAGGGGGGCTCGTATTGTACAGTATAAAATTCACGCTTTTTAAATTGGGGCAATCCAATATTTGAGGTCAATATGTTAACTTCTGTCATCCGTATTTCATTTTTCGGCTTGTGTGGCTTACTTTTCACGGTGAATATCGCCGCGCATGCGGGAGAAGATGTTATCCGGCATCGTATTGCTAATTCAAATTTCCCTGTTGCTGCGGCGGTAGAAGTGCCAGCCTCTATGTCTATTGTATATTTATCTGGGAAACTACCGCCTATGCAAGATTTGACTCAAGATAAAAATAGTCCACTTGCATATGGTGGGGATACAAAAGGACAAACTATTGGGGTATTAAAAGCAATAGAGAAAAGTTTAAAAGACATTGGTCTGGGCTTAGGGGATGTGATTAAACTGCAGGTTTTTTTAGTTGGCGATCCTGCATTAAATAATGAAATGGATATGGATGGTTTTATGGCGGCTTATATCCAATTTTTTGGTACAAAAACACAACCCAATGTACCAGCTCGGTCGGTCTTGAAAATTGCAGGACTAGCAAATTCAGCATGGCGTGTTGAAATTGAAGCCACTGCCATTCGAAAATAGCATAGCGAACGAGGGTATTTATTAAGCTAAATAGAATTAGGGTACATAGGCTTTTTGCTTATGTGTTATATTGTTCTTTAATATCATGCCCTAAAACTCAAGAGACATATTTGTTGAGTTAGCCAGTCTTTAATATCTCACCATTTTTCAGTTACAGTTAATTTATAAAGAGCACTTCTATGAATAATAAGCATTGGTCAAAAGTTCAGTTGTTACACGAGGTTGTTACTAACCCGAATATTATAATCAAAGGTCAGCACAGCTATTATAGCGATTGTTGGGATATGGGGTTTGAGGGATCCGCGGTGAGATATCTTCATGGTGATGAAATCAGCCGCCAATGGGAGCCCAAATGGCCTATTGATAAACTCTATATTGGTGACTATGTGTGTATCGCCGCTGAAGTTGTGATTTTAATGGGAGGAAATCATACACATAGGGCGGATTGGTTTTGCTTATACCCTTTTATGGATTTTATTGAAGAGGCATATGTAGGAAAAGGTGACACCCATATTGGTGATGGCGCTTGGCTAGGGATGAGATGTATGGTGATGCCTGGAGTCACTATTGGTGAAGGAGCCGTAGTTGCAGCGAACAGTGTTGTCACTCAGGACGTCGAACCTTACAGTGTTGTCGCAGGTTCACCCGCTAAACGAGTCAAGTATCGCTTTCATCAAGACATTATTCCTGAGTTGCTGGCATTAAAAATTTATGATTGGCCAGTCGAAAAGTTTAACGCTTTGAAACGGCATTTGTGCTCTTCGAATTTTGAACAGCTCAAACAAGCCATTGTTATTTATGATCAAAAAGAAGCCGGTACAAATTAAGATGTTTGTCGGGCGTATAGTAATCACATTAAATATCTAAATCAGCTGTGCGCCTCACTGGTATTTCAATCCAAGGCGCATGACGCAGAAACGGTCATTCCTTATTTAAGTTAATACAACACTGGAAACCCATTTGGCCTTAAAATACAAAACGCCCGATGAGATTCATCAGGCGTTTTGGGCGGTAGGTAATAAGTGTCAATTTATTTAAGGAGTCGACACTTGTACCTGCTCCTGTCGAGATGAAGCGCTAGGCTTTAGGCGCGAGTTCCTGCTGCTTTGCCGACTCTTGTGCCGCTAACTCTTGAGCCTTAATGGCCGCTTCGAGTTTTGCTTCAACATAACCCGGTGAATGGGTCGCTACTGAGATTAAGCGGTACATAGCGGGGATCACAAATAGCGTCACGAAAGTCGCAAACGCCATGCCGAAGAACACCACTGTGCCCACTGCGATACGGCTTTCCGCCCCCGCGCCCGTCGAGAAAATTAACGGCACAGCGCCCACTAAGGTGGTGAAGGCTGTCATTAGGATTGGCCGCAAACGACGGGATGACGCATCGATAATAGCTTTATCGAGTTCAAGTCCACGGTCACGTAATTGGTTGGCAAATTCGACAATCAAGATCCCGTTTTTAGTTACCATGCCAATCAACATGATCATGCCTATTTGGCTGTAGATGTTGATCCCTTGGCTAGTGATAAGCAAACCGAGGAAGCCACCGAATACGCCCATAGGCACAGTGAACATCACCACCATAGGGTTGATAAAGCTCTCAAACTGAGCCGCTAACACTAAGTAAGCGACCAGCAGTGCTAAACCGAACACTATTAAAATGCTGCTCTGGTTTTCTTTAAAGTCCTTAGATTCACCGGTGTAACCAATCGAAATATCCTTAGGTAATAGCTCAATAGATTTATTATCCAGAAACTTAAGAGCTTCACCTAAGGTATAGCCCTCGCTGAGGTTCGCTTTAAGGGTGATCGATTTTTGCTTATTGGTATGGCTGAGTTTTTGCGCCGAGGCGACTTCTTCAATATGGGTCACAGTGTCTAGGGTGACTAACTCCCCCTTGGCTGAGCGCATGTAGATTTGGCTTAAATCGCCGACGTTGTTAAAGCTGTTTTCGTCACCGCGCAGATACACATCGTATTCTTCACCGCGATCGACATAGGTGGTTTCCTTACGCCCGCCGAGCATCACTTCTAAGGTTTCAGAGACTTCATTGACACTGATGCCAAGCTCCGCAGCTCGCTCTTTATCGACGCTGACGATAAGCTCTGGGGTAGTTTCGGCATAGTCTAAGTCAGCACCTTCCATGAGTGGGCTGGCGTTGGCTTCTTCTTTTAATATCTGCGCCCATTTAAACAGTTCGGCATAATCTGAGCCGCCAAGCACAAATTGAACGGGTTCGCTCGATTGCCCCCTAAAGCCTGGCATCATAGGGCGAACCATCACATCGGGGATATCTTTTAAGGCGTTGCTGATAATGCCAAGGGCCTGCTGCGCCGTGACATTTCTGTTTTCCCAATCCTCTAACTGCATGATCACAAAGCCAGTTTGATCGCCAGCACGGCCACCGAAGGCGGGGGCTTGCACGCTAAAAGAGCGCAGCACGCCTTTACCCAACAAAGGCATCAGCCTGTCTTCGACTATGTCCATATTGGCGGTCATGCGGTTGTAACTCGTACCTTCCGCGCCTTTAACAAAGGCGTAGAGCACGCCGCGATCCTCCTGTGGGGCAAGTTGGGCTGGTACTTGTTGCATTAACCATACACTGCCGCCCACACAGGCGAGGATAACTATCGGGGCAATCAATCGAAAACGTATCGCCTTAGTCACCGCGGTGCGATAAACCTTTTCCATCGCCGCAAAGCCAGCATCAACCCAACGGTTAAAGCGATTTGGTTTGACGTTGGCTTTGAGTAATTTACTACTGAGCACAGGGGTAAGCGTTAGGGCAACTAAGGATGAAAACAGTACCGACACCGCTAGCATCACGGAGAACTCGGTAAATAACAGGCCAACCATACCATCCATAAAGGAAATGGGCAGGAATACCATGACTAATACGGCGGTGGTGGCGACTACCGCAAAACCCACTTCCCGCGTGCCTTTATAGGCGGCGAGTAAGGGTTCTTCCCCTTTTTCGATATGGTGGAATATGTTCTCGACGACCACAATCGCATCGTCAACGACTAGGCCTATCGAGAGGATTAAGGCCATTAAAGTCAATAGGTTAATTGAGTAACCAAACATATTGGCGGCGATAAATGCCGAGATCAGAGACACAGGAACTGTGACTGCGGGAATTAACGTCGCCCGAGCTTGGCCAATAAAGATATAGAGCACTAATACGACGAGCGCCCCCGTGACATAGAGGGTGTTATACACCTCATCGATAGAACGATCGATAAACACGGTGGAATCGAAGTCGACCACAAGGCTAGTGCCTTCTGGCAGGAAGTTTTGAATGCGATCGACCTCTTTATGTACTTCCTGCGCGACTACTAAGGGGTTGGCATCGGATTGGGTGATCACCCCTAAACTTAAGTTAACAATGCCGTCACTCTTAAAGGTAGAGTTTTCGTTTTGTGCGCCAACAGCCACATCGGCCACATCTTTTAAATAGATGGGGGTGCCATCGCTGGCGGTGCGTACCACTAAGTAGTCAAAATCCTGTGGTGTGTAGTAAAGCCGTTTGGTTCGTACCGACATGACGGTCGTATCGTTGCGCACTTGGCCGCCGGGGGTTTCGACGTTTTCCTTACGCAATGCATTGGTGATATCCGTGACTGTGACGTTACGTCCCGCCATCTGCTCTGGCCTAAGCTTGACGTACATCACCTTATATAGGCCGCCTGAGATACTGATGGAACTCACGCCACTGATAAGACTAAATCTGTCCTCTAATACCCGCTGGGCATAATCTGTGAGTTGAGTTCGGTCCATCACGGTTGAGCTTAAATTGACATAGACCGAAGGCTCGCCCGAACCATTATCCTTAGAAACGACAGGATCGTCCGCATCTTCGGGTAAACGGCGTTGACCACGGGCGACGGCGTCGCGCACATCACTGACCCCTTCGGTTAAGTCCCAGCCGAGGAGAAATTTAACCGTGATGCGCGAGCTTCCGTTACGGGTGGTGGAGGTGATCTCATCGATACCACTGATCCCCGTGAGCTCATCTTCGAGGGTTTTAGTGATTTGGCTTTCCATAATCGCGGCCGAGGCACCGGAATAGCTCGTACTTACAGTCACCACAGGGCTCTCGACATCGGGCATTTCCCTGACCGAGAGTTTAGTAAAAGACACTAAACCAAAGACGCACAGCAATAAGCTTAGAACGATAGCAACGACGGGGCGTTTAACTGAAACATCCGATAACCACATTATTTGGTCTCCGTCGTTTTCGTATCAGTAGCATCGGCGGAGCTTGTGCCCGTTTGCTTAGTATCGAGGGACACTTCATTGATTTTTAAACCATCGCGCATATTCACTAATCCCTGCACGACGACTTTATCGCCAATCTTTAAACCACGATCGATAAGCACTTGATCACCCACGCGAGCGCCTAGGATCACTTCGGTACGCTGGGCGATATGATCTGGGCTGACCACATAGACATAGCGTTTAGTACCTGAATATTCGAGGGCCTGTACTGGCACAATCGGCGCAATAATCGGCGGGAAGGTGATAGTGGATGACATCATCATCCCCGGTTTTAAGCGGTTTTTAGGATTCTCAAACTGAACCCGGATCTTAAGGTTTAGGGTTTCTTCGTTTACACGGGGATCGATAGCGACCACTTTACCGGTAAAAAGCTCCCCCGGCCAAGCGCGGCTGCTGGCGGACACTGGCATGCCGATACTCAGTTGTGACAGATAATGCTCGGGTACTTGAAGGTCCAGCCTCATACTGGACAAATCATCCAAGGTCATTAGCTCTGTCCCCATGCTGACCATTTTACCTTCACTAAAATTGATTAACCCAGTCTTACCTGCAAAGGGGGCGATGAGTGAATGGTAATGCAATTCCGCCTGGGCAGAAGCTAAGCGCGCCTGAGCGATATCGACACTGGCTTTTTGGGCGTCAATTTCGGTTTGGGTGATAGCGTTACGGCTGATCAGTTTTTCAAACTCTTTTAGTTTACGTCTTTCATCGTTTAAAAAGGCATTGGCCTCGGCAACGGCGGCCTGGGCCTTCATATCATCGAGTTCAATAAGCAATTGACCTTTTTTAACCGCTTGGTTGGAGGTCACTGCGATTTGTTTGATTTTACCCGTGACCTGCGGGGCAATTACCACGGCGCGTTCGGCCGCGAGTTTGCCAATTAAGGAAATAGATTGCGTCAGTGGATGTTCGACCACAGTCCCTGTGACCACGGGAACGGTGCGCATCAGGTGCGGGGCATTTTCGGGTTTAGCCGCTTGAAGGACATCACTAAAGCTTACGGCTGTGGCAATCACCGCAATTAAGGCAATGGCAATAATGGTTTTTTTCATTGGAATGATTATCTCGCACAAAGGCTGTTAAGAGGTCGATAGCACTATGATGGCTATTCTAGTGAATAACGTACGCTTAGTGGGTAAAAGTTTGTAAAGTTGAGCTCACGAAAGTGAAAGAAATTGTGTTTTTTTGCTCAATTAATGCAATTATTTTATCGATGGGGGTATTTTTTGCAGTAGGATGTTTAGGATTAAATGCAATATATTGATGTCATTACTAAAGATGGATAGTCTTAACGCTGAAAACTTCCCCTTTTTACATAACATCATGGCCAGTGTTACCACACATGGCCAAGACGTTATCTGCTTGAGTGATCTGGTATTCACACTGATTTAAGCGTCACTTTAGTTGCTCTCTAGCCTATGGGATTAGCTTTGATTTACCTTGTTCCTAAGGCTTTTGTAATTAAGGCTGCGACTTTCAGTCGTACACTTCTGCGATTTTCTCACCTGTGCTTGGTTGTAACGGCATCAGCTCTTTAAGGTAACTTAACCACTGCTCGGGCTGGCCATAAAAGCGGTTGATATTGATGGCGATTATTGTGCCATTATCAGCCTCTATCGCCATCGAAGGAAAACCTTGGGCACCGATCTGGTTGAGTAGCGCCCGTGATTCGATTATGTGCTCATCGAGTTTGTCTTCAGCTTGCGCATATTGTGCTGCGAAGTCGTTGGAGCTAAATCCCTGCGCTGTGGCTAATCTTGTGAGATTGCCTTCATCACTGGCGCTGTGGCCATCGCGGTAGTGGGCGAGTTGTACTGAGTGTAGATAGGCCAAACTGTCACCACCCAAAGCATCGACTGCGAGCATGGCTTTAATGGGAGGCGCCGAGTCGAGTACAACTCGGGTATCGCGCAGCAGACCATTAAAGTAGTTTTCCCCAAAGGGTTGGCCGGTTAGTTCGCTAATACGCAGATCATGGGGCATCACATAGTCGCGCCAGTTAGCATCGATTTGTTTGCGTCTAGAGCCTGTGAGCATACCGCCGCCGTGGAGCTTAATGCTAAAGCCTGCTTTTGCGGCGGCATCGAGCAGTGGCGCCGCCGCATAACACCAACCGCATAAAGGGTCGATAATGGCATGCAGTATGGGCATTTGGGGAGTTGATGGGTTTATTGCTCTGTTAGCTGAATGAACTGAGGTATTGGACATAGTGACACCTTTTGGATTTAAGCGATTGTATCGACAATGGATTAGGCAAGCTCAAAGGGCTTACATCGGCCAGCTCATTTCGCCCATGATGACTTTGGCGCTGATCTCAAGCCCAGCATCGACTGGCATTTTTGGGTATAGCGCCAACATCTTCTGGATTAATTCGGCTGAATTTTTCGAGGCTTTTGCCGCGACTTCAAAGGCTTTTACATATTCACGGGTAAAACCGATGGCGCTAGTATCAAACTGTGTTTTGCCTAAGTAATGCCCAGGGATTACGGCAGTCGGACGCAGTTTTTCCATTGCATCTAAATGGGCTAACCATTCTTGACGCTCAGTGGCGGTTTGAGTGTCTGCCATCCAAACATGCGTGTTATCAAAGACTTCTACGCCACCCGTAATGGTTTTTGCCGAGGGCACCCACAGAAAAGTGTGTTTAGGGTGTTTATCATTAAAACCTTTAATAATCACTTGCTCACCGTCGATGGTAAAAGTGTCACTGTGAATCGCCTTAGGTAACACTAATTCCCTTGGCGCATTGTCCTTTAAAATCGGCCCCCAGTAGGTGAGCTTGCCTTCCATTGAGGCTTTAATCGCATCGACTGTAGTTTGAGTCGCGACGATTTGTGCATCGGGGAAATGCTTTTTAATCACGGCTAAGCCGAAATAAAAGTCGGGATCGCTATGACTGATATACACCTGAGTCAGTTTTTTACCGCTGGCCTTGATGGTGTCGACTAAGGTTTGGGCATCGTTATTTTGAAACTGCGCATCGACAAGCATTATCTCGTGCTCGCCGCTGATAAAGCTCGATGACACCGCAAAGATGCTGTTTTCACCGGGATTAAAATGGCTCACTTGTAATGGCGCAGCATTGACGGCACTTATCCCCGCAAGAAATAACGTGGCAGCTAGGCCGATGTTAGACGAAGATTTAAAGTTAGCTTTCAGTATGTTACGTATTGCATAGGTCGATGTGTTCATTTGGGGCTCACTTATATTCAAGATTTAAGTCGTTGATTTGCAGTTGTTGCAAAAGTGAGTAAAGTATAAGTTGCAAAAATCACTAGATAAATGCGTTAAAATGCCCGGGTTTGTTGCATAAATCGGTTTAATTGCGGCTTGCGCTTGAACCTATAAATGAGCATTTGAGTCAGTGTGCCCTTGAGTGACTAAAAGCGAGTGCTTGAAAGTGAGCGATTGAACGTGAGTGGAGATAAGTGATGGACAGACTCGAAGCGGCTAAGGTGTTTGTGGCGATTGTTGAGCGTGGCAGCATGATCAGCGCCGCCAATGCCTTAGATATGTCACGTTCTATGGTGACCCGTTACCTGAGTGAAATGGAAGACTGGTCTGGCGCTCGGCTATTGCATCGCTCGACACGTAGCCTCAGTTTAACGCCAGCGGGTGAGCAAGTGCTGGATTATTGCCACAGGTTGCTCGAACTGGCTAACGAAGTGCCGGCGGTCAGTCATGCTGGTGTGGCGATCCCGCGGGGATTGCTGCGTATTAGCTGCTCACAATTTATGGCACATCAGATTTTAGCGCCCGTGGTGCGGCAATATTTAGCCAGTTATCCGCAGGCGAGCGTGAATTTTCACGTGAGTAGCCAAACCGTCGATCTGGTCGCCGAGCGGATTGATCTGGCGATTCGCATCACCAATGAACTCGATCCTAATCTTATCGCGAGGCGCTTGGGGGAATGTGAATCTGTGGTGTGCGCCGCACCAAGCTATCTTGCCGCGCGCGCAGCCATTACTCACCCAGAGGATTTGACCCAGCATAACTGTTTAACCTATTCCTATTTTGGCGATGTGATGTGGCGCTTTTATCAAACCGATGTGGGGGCGAAACAGCTTCAATCGCTGAACTCCGAGTCTAAGTTAAACCAAGGCCAGTTAAACCAAGGTCAGTCAAACCAAGGCCAGGCGTTTAATGTGCCAGTGAATGGGAATTTTAGCGCCAATGATTCTATGGTAGTGCTGAGTGCCACGCTGGCGGGTGAGGGGATTGCCATGCAGCCCGTTTGGGCGGCGAAACCCTATTTAGATTCGGGTCAATTAGTGCCTTTATTAACTGAATTTAAGCCGCAGTCACTGGGCGTATATGGCGTGTATCAATCCCGCAAACATATGCAGCCCGCCTTAAGAGTAATGATGGATATGCTGGTGGCCTACTTTGCCAGTTTGAAATAGTGCCAGCTAGAAATAGCGATAAAATTCACACCCTAAATTGAATGGAATAAAAAGGAGCTTAACCCTTTCGAGCTAAACTCCTCAGATAGACGCTTGACTAGATTCTAGATTCTAGATTCTAGATTCTCGATCTATTTCGTCATGCGCTTGTATTTCAGGCGGTGTGGCTCAACCACATCGGCGCCATAGGTGTTCTTCAACCATGCCGAATATTCGGTGTAGTTACCTTCGTAGAAGTTCACTTGGCCTTCGTCGCGATAATCCAGAATGTGGGTCGCGATACGGTCTAAGAACCAACGGTCGTGCGAAATCACCATAGCGCAACCTGGGAATTCGAGGATCGCTTCTTCCAGTGCGCGCAGGGTTTCAACGTCTAAGTCGTTGGTCGGTTCGTCGAGTAATAACACGTTACCGCCCGCTTGCAGCAGTTTGGCTAAATGCACTCGGTTACGCTCACCGCCCGATAGGGTGCCGATAACTTTTTGCTGATCCGCACCACGGAAGTTAAAGCGGCCCACATAGGCGCGGCTTGGGATTTCCATATTGTTGATGCGCATGATGTCTTGGCCACCGGAAATTTCTTGCCAGATGGTGTTTTTATCATTCATCGAATCGCGGAACTGCTCAACCGATGCCAGTTGTACGGTTTCACCTAATTCAATGGTGCCGCTGTCTGGCGTTTCTGCGCCGGATAACATGCGGAATAGGGTCGATTTACCCGCGCCGTTGGCACCGATAATGCCGACGATAGCGCCCTTAGGCACAGAGAACGACAGGTTGTCGATGAGTACGCGGTCACCGTAGGATTTGGTCAGGTTATTCACTTCAATAACCTTGTCGCCTAAACGTGGTCCTGGTGGAATAAACAGCTCGTTGGTTTCGTTACGTTTTTGGTAATCGTTAGTGTTCAGTTCTTCAAAGCGCGCCATACGAGCCTTGCCCTTAGACTGGCGGCCTTTGGCGCCTTGACGTACCCATTCCAATTCCTTGGCAATGGTTTTTTGGCGGGCACTTTCGGCGGCAGATTCTTGCTTTAAGCGCGCATCTTTTTGCTCAAGCCATGAAGAATAGTTACCTTCCCATGGGATACCCTCACCACGGTCAAGCTCTAAAATCCAGCCAGCAGCATTGTCGAGGAAGTAACGGTCGTGGGTAATCGCGACCACAGTACCGGCATATTCCTGTAGGAAGTGCTCAAGCCAAGCCACGGATTCCGCATCCAAGTGGTTGGTGGGTTCATCGAGCAGTAGCATTTCGGGCTTTTCAAGCAGCAAGCGACAAATCGCCACGCGGCGACGCTCACCACCCGATAACACTTCGATTTTCTCATCCCAATCCGGCAGACGCAGGGCGTTGGCGGCGCGCTCAAGGATATGATCTAAGTTATGGGCATCTTGGGCTTGGATTATGGCTTCGAGTTCACCTTGCTCTTTGGCAAGGGCATCGAAATCGGCATCCGGCTCGGCGTAGGCAGCATAAACTTCGTCTAAGCGTGTTAAAGCATTTTTTGCCTCAGAGACCGCTTCTTCAATCGCTTCACGCACGGTTTGGGTCGGATCGAGCTTAGGCTCCTGTGGCAGGTAACCAATCTTCAGTCCCGGCATTGGGCGAGCTTCACCCTCAATCTCAGTATCGATACCCGCCATAATGCGCAGTAGGGTGGATTTACCTGAACCGTTGAGGCCTAGCACGCCAATTTTGGCGCCGGGGAAAAAGCTTAAAGAAATGTCTTTAAGGATCTGCTTCTTAGGCGGAACAACCTTACCCACCCGCAGCATGCTATAAACAAACTGAGCCATTTTTCTCTATCTTAAGTGACTAATGATGCGGCTAATTCTACTCGATTACGCGCCGAACTCAACTCGGCAATGAGCCAAGTTCAAGTACAACCTCTAGGAATTTCATGTCTCAAATACTGGGATTGTGGTCGCGTTCCGAGTAGAATACCGCGCAACCCTACCTATAAGAATTGGCAGCTGGAGTAAGCAATGCTGAAAAAAGATATGAATATCGCAGATTATGATCCGGAACTGTTCAACGCAATTCAGAACGAAACTCTGCGTCAAGAAGAGCATATTGAGCTGATTGCTTCTGAAAACTACACCAGTCCACGCGTGATGGAAGCGCAAGGTTCACAGTTAACCAATAAGTACGCCGAAGGCTATCCAGGCAAGCGTTACTACGGTGGTTGTGAGTATGTGGACGTAGTTGAAACCTTAGCGATTGAGCGTGCAAAACAACTGTTTGGTGCGACTTACGCAAACGTACAACCTCACTCAGGTTCACAGGCAAACAGCGCCGTTTACATGGCATTGTTAAAACCAGGCGATACCGTTTTAGGTATGAACCTCGCTCATGGTGGTCACTTGACCCATGGTTCACCTGTAAACTTCTCCGGTAGACTGTACAACATTATTCCTTACGGCATCGATGAATCAGGCAAAATCGACTACGACGAAATGGAACGTCTGGCCGTAGAACACAAGCCTAAGATGATGATCGGTGGTTTCTCTGCTTATTCAGGTATCGTTGATTGGGCAAGAATGCGTGAAATTGCAGACAAAATCGGTGCTTACCTGTTTGTCGACATGGCGCACGTGGCCGGTCTTATCGCCGCTGGCGTGTATCCAAACCCAGTACCACACGCTCACGTTGTGACCTCAACCACTCACAAGACCTTAGCCGGCCCCCGTGGCGGTATCATTCTGTCTGCTGCCGATGATGAAGAGTTATACAAAAAGCTCAACTCTGCGGTATTCCCAGGCGGTCAAGGTGGTCCATTGATGCATGTTATCGCTGGTAAAGCGGTAGCCTTCAAAGAAGCCCTAGAGCCAGAATTTAAAGTGTACCAACAGCAAGTGGTTAATAACGCTAAAGCTATGGTTGAAGTCTTCCTTGAACGCG
Organism: Shewanella sp. KJ2020; assembly: GCF_024197625.1. Lineage (NCBI taxonomy): Bacteria > Pseudomonadati > Pseudomonadota > Gammaproteobacteria > Alteromonadales > Shewanellaceae > Shewanella > Shewanella sp. KJ2020. Next base: position 186,299 of record NZ_JAKUKD010000031.1, read on the forward strand.
GTTACAAAATCGTCTCTGGCGGAACCAGCAACCACTTAATGCTGGTGGACTTAATCGGTCGCGATTTAACCGGTAAAGAAGCCGATGCCGCCTTAGGTAGCGCTAACATTACCGTGAACAAAAACTCAGTGCCAAATGACCCACGTTCACCCTTTGTGACTTCGGGTGTTCGTATCGGTACGCCAGCGATCACTCGCCGTGGCTTTAAAGAAGCTGAAGCGAAGGAGTTAACTGGCTGGATCTGTGACATCCTTGACGATGCCCACAATCCAGCGGTAATTGAGCGAGTGAAGGGCCAAGTATTGGCGCTGTGCGCACGTTTCCCTGTTTACGGTTAATCTGTAAATAGCTTCCTTTTTGTGGTGCTGAGCCTAACAAGCATCAGGTGGTTAACCTCAGCCCATAAATAGGATAAAATCCCATGGCCGCATTAAGCGGCCATTTTTATTGCTAAAATCTTAGACTTAAACCAAACAGGTTAACCTTAGATAACATCGTAAAGCCAACGGCTTTACGCCATTCACTGGCAGGAGGCTCAATGCATTGTCCATTTTGCAGCGCGACAGATACTAAAGTGATCGATTCTCGATTAGTGGCGGAAGGCCATCAAGTGCGCCGTCGCCGAGAATGCACCGAATGCCATGAAAGATTTACCACCTTCGAAGGCGCCGAGTTAGTGATGCCACGGGTGATTAAGCGCGATGGTTCACGCCAACCCTTCGATGAAGAAAAACTCCAAAGTGGCATGTTGCGCGCCGTTGAGAAACGCCCCGTGTCTATGGATGAAATTGAACAGGCGCTCAGCAAAATCAAATCCACTCTGCGTGCTACGGGCGAACGGGAAGTGCCATCGGAGATGATTGGTAATTTGATGATGGAACAGTTAATGAACCTCGATAAGGTTGCCTATATTCGTTTCGCCTCTGTGTATCGCGCCTTTGAAGATGTGTCTGAATTTGGTGAGGCGATTGCGAAATTACAAAAATAATCACCTTGTATAGGGCAATTGAAGTGAGAGGCGACATGCCTTGCATCCTCCCTCAAGGCTAAAACCTTTAACAACAGGGTTGAACATGAGCTTGAACATAAGTTGGTCCGTACTCGACATTAAAATGATGAGCCGTGCTATCCAATTGGCGCGAAAAGGTTTTTATACCACTAGACCCAACCCTAGCGTCGGCTGCGTTATCGTTAACGATAATCAAATTGTCGGTGAAGGTTATCATCAAAAAGCCGGAGAGCCCCACGCCGAAGTGCATGCGCTGCGCATGGCAGGCGATTCTGCCCGCGGCGCGACTGCCTATGTTACCTTAGAACCCTGCAGCCATTATGGCCGTACGCCGCCCTGCGCCTTAGCGCTGATCAATATTGGTGTTAAACGTGTGGTGGTAGCGGTTGAAGATCCCAATCCGCAGGTAGGCGGGCGTGGTATTCAAATGCTGCGCGATGCGGGCATTGAAGTGGATGTTGGCTTGCACCGCGACGAAGCTTACGCTTTAAATCTAGGTTTTATGCAGCGTATGGAGTCGGGCCGGCCTTGGGTGACGGTAAAGCTTGCCGCGAGTCTCGATGGTAAAACCGCACTATCAAACGGCGCGTCTAAGTGGATAACTGGCCCTGAAGCTCGCCGCGATGTGCAGCGCTTACGATTACGTTCCTGCGCGCTGGTCACTGGTATTGAAACAGTACTGGCAGACGACCCTTCACTGAATGTGCGATATTCAGAGCTTGGCAGTTTAACTGCGCAATTGAGTGAAGCGCAGGTCTTACAACCACTGCGGGTGATTTTAGATAGTCGTTGCCGCATGCCTATTAGGGCTGCACTATTTGCGATTGAATCCCCTATTTTATTAGTCTCGACAGAGCCTTATTCGCCAGACTTTATGGCGCAGTTACCTCTCCATGTGACTTGTCTCCAATTACCGGCCATCGAAGGTCGAATCTCCTTGCCCGCACTATTAAGCTATTTAGGCAAAAGCTGTAATCAGGTGCTTATCGAAGCGGGAGCAACCTTAGCGGGTGCCTTTATCGGCGCGGGATTGGCTAATGAGTTGGTGCTTTATCAGGCGATGAAAATCCTTGGCGCTCAGGGGCGTAATTTACTTGAGCTACCCGATTATCAGGTGATGGCCGATATCCCTGCACTGAGACTCGCCGATGAGCGCAAAGTGGGTGCGGATACCCGTTTAACATTAAGGCTTAAGCCGAAACTATCTTTATCGAATAAGTGAGTTAACCATGTTTACTGGGATTATTGAGGCCGTTGGCACACTGCGAAAGCTTGAACGCAAGGGCGATGATATTCGCTTAACGGTGGCGAGCGGCAAACTGGATTTAAGCGATGTGCGCTTAGGCGACAGTATTGCCACCAATGGGGTGTGCTTAACTGTGGTACAACAGTTAGCCGATGGTTATGTGGCCGATGTTTCAGCCGAAACCGTAAGCCTCACAGGTTTTGCCAACTATAAAGTGGGCACTAAGGTGAACCTTGAAAAGGCCGTTACTCCAACCACACGTTTAGGTGGGCATATGGTCAGCGGCCATGTGGATGGCATTGCCACCGTTGAGCAGCGTTTAGCGCGGGGCCAAGCGATTGAATTTTGGTTAGCCGCGCCCGCAGAGCTTGGGCGTTATATTGCCCACAAAGGTTCCATCACCATCGATGGTGTGAGCCTCACGGTAAACGAGGTCGATGGACACCGTTTTCGATTAACCATAGTGCCCCATACCGCAGGTGAAACCACGCTGGTGGATTTGAAAGCCGGCGATAAGGTGAATATTGAAGTGGATTTAATCGCCCGCTATTTAGAGCGTTTAATGCGCTTTGATACTAAAGAAACCCAAGGTGGTGGGGTGACCATGGAAATGTTAGCCCGTGCTGGCTTTGTGCGTTAGGGCACTGGCACTTAGCCCACTTAGGTATAGAATTTCATAACAACAGTAAAATCATAAAGGTCCTACAATGGCGCTGCACAGTATAGAAGAGATCATCGAGGATATTCGTCAAGGCAAAATGGTCATTTTGATGGATGACGAAGACAGAGAAAACGAAGGTGATTTAATTATGGCGGCCGAAATGGTCACGCCAGAAGCGATCAACTTTATGGCGAAATACGGCCGCGGGTTAATCTGCCAAACCATGACCAAGGCCCGTTGCCAGCAGTTAAATCTGCCCTTGATGGTCACCAATAACAACGCCCAGTTCTCGACTAACTTTACGGTATCGATTGAAGCGGCGGAAGGCGTGACTACGGGGATTTCAGCCCACGATCGTGCTGTTACTGTAAAAGCTGCAGTAGCTAAAGAGGCTAAAGCCTCTGATTTAGTGCAACCAGGGCATATTTTCCCCTTGATGGCGCAGGACGGCGGCGTATTAACCCGCGCGGGCCACACTGAAGCGGGCTGCGATTTAGCACGCCTCGCGGGACTTGAGCCATCGGCGGTCATCGTTGAGATTTTAAATGAAGACGGCACTATGGCCCGTCGCCCCGATTTAGAGATTTTCTCTGAATTACATGGCGTTAAAATTGGTACTATCGCGGCGCTGATTGAATACCGCAATACCAAAGAAACCACGGTTGTGCGCGAAGCAAAATGTAAACTACCAACCCGTTTCGGCGAGTTCGATATGGTGACCTTTAGGGACACCATCGACAATCAACTGCACTTCGCCTTGGTAAAAGGTGAAGTGAAAGAGGATTGTTTAGTGCGCGTGCATCTGCAAAATACTTTCAATGATTTACTCCACTCTGAGCGCGATCAACAACGTAGCTGGCCACTGGAAAAAGCCATGGAGCGTATTTCTGCAGAGGGTGGCGTATTGGTGTTACTGGGTAATCAAGAACATCCCTGTGAAATCCTTTCTAAGGTGAAGGCCTTCGAAGCCGAAGATCAAGGCCAAGCGCCTGCTTCTGCAAAATGGCAGGGAACGTCGCGCCGCGTCGGTGTAGGGTCGCAAATTCTCGCCAGTCTAGGCGTGACTAAAATGCGCCTGCTCAGCTCACCTAAGCGTTATCATTCACTTTCTGGCTTTGGCCTCGAAGTGACCGAGTATGTGGCCGACTGAGTCACTCGTTAAGTTGGGATGAAGTTGTCGTCAGGTAAAATTAACCATTTCTGATAATTTGCATAGGGCTCTGGGCAAATGGCTGTGATATCATATCGCCACTTTTCGCCCCGAGCTGGGTGCTTTAGCAAAATTTAGGTAAGATAATGAACGTAGTTCAAGGTAATATCGAAGCGAAAAATGCCAAAGTTGCGATTGTAATTTCGCGTTTCAACAGCTTTTTAGTTGAGAGCCTGCTAGAAGGTGCACTTGACACGCTGAAGCGTTTTGGCCAAGTCAGCGATGACAATATCACTGTTGTCCGTGTACCCGGTGCGGTTGAGTTACCGCTAGCTGCCCGTCGTGTGGCTGCCAGTGGTAAGTTCGACGGTATTATCGCCTTAGGCGCGGTGATCCGTGGTGGTACTCCCCATTTTGATTTTGTTGCAGGCGAATGTAACAAAGGTCTAGCCCAAGTTGCCCTTGAGTTTGATCTGCCTGTTGCCTTCGGTGTATTGACCACCGATACCATTGAACAAGCGATTGAGCGTTCAGGTACTAAAGCGGGTAATAAAGGCGGCGAAGCTGCCCTAAGCTTGCTTGAAATGGTCAATGTTCTGCAAGAACTTGAACAACAGTTGTAATAGTAGGAAAAATAATGAAGCCTTCTGAGCGCCGCAAGGCCCGCCGTTTAGCCGTTCAAGCCATTTATTCATGGCAACTAAGCGGGAATAATATTGCCGATGTCGAGCATGAGTTTTTAACTGAGCAGAGTCTCGACGGTGTTGATGTAGCTTATTTTCGTGAGCTATTTGCAGGCGTTGCAACTAAGAAAGCCCAACTGGATGAACTGATTATCCCGTTTCTGGACCGCCCAATTGATGAGGTGTCGCCAGTGGAAAAGGCCATAGTTCGCCTAGCGAGCTATGAACTGACCTTCCGTAAAGATGTGCCCTTCAAGGTTGCCATTAACGAGGCAATCGAGTTGGCTAAAGCTTTCGGTGCGGATGACAGTCATAAGTTTGTTAATGGATTACTCGACAAACTGGTTGCACGTAAGTAATAAAGACAAACGGTATCCTAGGATACCGTTTTTCATTGCTAACAAAGGTGGCCGATGTAAGTCGAGCCAAACTGTACAGTGAAAGAATTCCAATTAATTGAATGTTATTTTAATAATCGCGGTCCTACTCGCCGTGATGTGAAGCTGGGTATCGGCGACGATTGCGCCTTAGTGCAACCCGCAGAAAATAAATCGATCGCTATCTCCTGTGACACTTTAGTCGAAAATGTCCACTTCTTCCCCGATATTCCTCCCGCAGCCTTAGGTTACAAAGCCTTAGCGGTAAATTTATCCGATCTGGCAGCTATGGGCGCCGAGCCTGCGTGGATGACGCTCGCCTTAACGCTACCGGAAGTGGATGAAACTTGGCTCAGTGGTTTTAGCGAAGGCTTGTTTGAGGCGGCCGATTACTATGGCATCGCCTTAATTGGCGGCGATACCACCCGTGGTCCACGGGCCATTAATATCACAGTACACGGCCAAGTTCCCCAGGGTAAAGCACTCACTCGCCACGGTGCTAAGGCTGGGGATTGGATCTATGTAACTGGTACGCTTGGAGATTCTGCCTTAGGTTTGGATATTATTCGAGGCGATCAACACGCGCGAGCAGAGCATAAAGAGTTTCTGATCAACCGCCATTATCGTCCTACGCCTAGGGTATTGGCAGGGCAATCTCTGCGTTCATTGGCGTCGAGTGCTATCGATCTTTCCGATGGTTTTATCTCAGATATTGGGCATATCCTTAAGGCATCACAGGTTGGTGCCATTGTCGATGTGGCGAATATTCCCTTGTCCCGTGCGATGAAAGATACAGTGAGTGAAGAGCACGCCTTAGGGTATGCGCTGACAGGGGGAGAAGATTACGAACTACTGTTTACTGTCCCCGAGGCACAAAAAGGGGCTTTAGAAACGGCTTTAAGCCATGCGGGGACTAAATTTGTTCGAGTTGGACAAATCAGCGCAGGTACTAAGCTTAAGCTGCAACTCAATGGCGCCCCCTTTACACCGCCTTACCACGGTTTTGAGCATTTTTAATGAATTGGTTTTCAACGGATCAGGCCCTGACTCGCCTGTCATTAAAAAATCCGGTTCACTTTTTAGCGCTCGGCTTTGGCAGTGGACTTGCGGCCAAGGCCCCCGGCACTTTCGGTACACTCGCGGCCATTCCTTTATATTTGCTGATGGCGCCGTTGCCTTGGGCTTGGTATCTAGGGTTAACCCTTCTTAGCGTGTTGGCTGGTATTTATATTTGCGATAAAGCCGCGAAGGATATGGGGGTGCATGACCATGGGGCTATTGTTTGGGATGAAGTGGCTGGGTTACTTATCACTATGATAGCGGCACCTGCGGGTTGGGTTTGGTTATTGATTGGTTTTGGTTTATTTCGCTTTTTTGACATTATCAAACCTTGGCCAATCCGCTGGCTCGATGCCAAAGTCGAAGGTGGTTTTGGGATCATGATCGATGATGTGCTGGCGGGCGTTTTTGCTTTTATCGGTCTACAAATTTTAGCTATGCTCTTCTTATAGCGGACATAGAGCGCCAACAAATCATATCTACAAAAAATGCCTTTATAACATAATGTTGATAAAGGCATTTTTTATTATTTCGCTCAATTTTTGTCTTGCTCAATGTTGTAGTTTCGGCTTTACGATATAGAGATCGGTTTTCAATTGATTGATAATATTTCGAGAAGCATTGCCTTTCAATAGACTCAACAATCCTTTGTGTTCAGCGCTCCCCATGACAAGCATATTTACATTAAGCCTTTGAGCTTCCATGGAAATAGTATCCTCAGGTAATCCCTCGACCACATGAAGATTATCGGTGTCGAGATTATAATACCGAGCAACATTGGTTAGTTTTTCTTGGTATTTATCCCGCTCAGACATCAGTAGTCTAGTGTCTGGTGCATTAAAGTTCATATAGAATGGATCGGGTAAGTAGCTATTAATTAAATGGAGATCATTAGCGAGAATATTCGCTACATGTTTGCTTTCTTCTATGAGAGTTTCATTAAAAATCATATGTGAGACGTTCTCATTGTCTAGTTCGAGCGCCGTTAAAATATGTCCATTTTCATGCCAATCATCAAGGTTGACAAACATCACCGGAATATCTGGCATGCGCAGTAATAGCCATTCATCTGCAATTAAAAATTCACTGAAAAAGGGTGGATAGAATTTGTGACTTACAACAATAAGATCATAGGGTAGTTGTTTACATTCGTTGACGACGGCGTTGTGGATAGAATGAGACTGGCATTCCTTTATGACAATAGGATGCTCTTTATCTGGGTAGGTTTGTAGAGGCTTTCGTTTTTTCTCTTTATTTTCAATATAGTCATCTTGATGAAACAGCAGACTCAAGTTGAAGTTATGGGTTCGTTTGACCTTTAGAACGGTTAAGGAGGCATGACTTTTTTGGGCTAAAATAACGGCTTTTTTGAGTACAGCCGCAGGTGAGACTACATCATCAATCGCGGCGAGAATATGTTGAAAGGACATGTTCTTCTCCTACTTCCTTTGGGTTATTAAGTCTAGGAGAAGCCCAATAATAGAGTAATATTAAATATCGCTATCAAATTTGCAATTTAGGTAATAATAATCTATGTAAATTAACGCTTTTAAATTCAAAATATTACTTAGTAGTGAAAACCCGTTATTTATCCTTTATACCTAAAATTATGTTTAATATACGAATTTATTCGTATTCAACAATCTTAATCAGCCCCAGATCAAAGTTTTGATCCACAATAAACTGCTGAGTATTAAATAGATTTTTGTCATTCAGGCACTTATATAGGTAACTACTATGCCTGTAATAACTCCCGCGCATTCGCCAAGGTATTAGTCGTGATAATATCGCCGCCGAGTAATCGAGCAAGCTCTTGAATACGCTGCTCTTTGTCTAATGCAGTCATTGTGGTCTCTGTACTCCCCGCTTTATTATGCTTGTTAACGAACATATGCTGATGGCCATTTCCAGCGACCTGCGGCAAGTGGGTTACACACAGCACTTGGGTTGACTCACCTAAGCTGCGCAGCATTCGGCCAACAACGGCGGCAGTCGGTCCTGAAATACCTACATCGACCTCATCGAAAATTAGTGTGGGTGTTGCCACCTTTTTAGCGGTAATCACTTGTATACCAAGGCCAATTCGCGACAATTCTCCCCCCGATGCTACCTTAGAAATAGGTTGTAAAGGCTGCCCTGGGTTAGTGGTTACCATAAATTCGATATGATCACTGCCGTTGGGAGACATTAACTCTGGGTTAAAACTGACATCAATTGTGAATTTCCCCTTAGGCATATTCAGTTCGTGGATAGACTGAGTTACGAGTTTATCTAGCTCTTTAGCATAGCGAGCACGGCTTTGGCTGAGTTTTTGTGCATTGTTAAGGTAAGCGGCTCTACTGGCATCGACCTGCAATTGAATTTCTTCGAGCTTGCTTTCGTCACTGTCTAAGGTGCTCAGCTCTGCTTTTAATGCTAAATGATGTTCGGCCAGTTTATTCGGGCTGACATGGTGCTTACGCGCCAGTTGCATGGCTTTTGATAGCCGTTCTTCTAAATAGGCGAAATGGGTCGGATCGAGTTCAAGCTTACTTAAATAGTGCTGTAATTCACCCGCACTTTCTTGTACTTGGATTAAGGCATCATTCAACATAATGTTGATATTGCTTAATGCAGGATCGTAGCTTTGTAGATCTTCTGCGAGGGAAACGACTCGGTTGAGCAGCGACTCTATGTTGTTATCTTCACCCTCGGTGAGTAACTCTAAGCTCGCCTGACAGGTATCAATCAACTCAGTACCATTGGCCAGAAGTTTGTGCTCTTGCTCAATTTCATCGAACTCATCGACTTTAAGAGCAAACTCATCGAGTTCTTCTACTTGATACTGCACTAATTGCTTGCGGGCAATACGTTCATGCTGGGAGGCTTCGAGTTGCTTTAGATCGGCCTCAATTTGCTTGCAGCGTTGAAAACTGGCGGCAACCGTATCGATAAGTAATCTGTGGTTGGCATAACTGTCGAGCAGGCTCAGTTGATGTTCACTCTTTAACATTGCATGGTGGGCGTGTTGGCCATGGATACCAACAAGCAATTGCCCCAGCAATTTTAACTGAGTCAAAGGAACAGGATTGCCATTGATATAGGCGCGCGAACGGCCATCGCTACCAATAGTGCGGCGTAGGATGCACTCATCATCGAGTTCAAGATCGTTATCTTCTAACCAACGTTTTGCCAGTGGAATATCATCCAAGGAAAAGCGGGCGCTGACCTCGGTTTTATTGGCGCCAGGGCGAACGCTGCTGGCATCGGCACGATTACCCAGGCAGAGCCCAAGGGCATCGATGGCAATCGATTTGCCCGCCCCGGTTTCACCGGTAATGCTGGTCATGCCGGGGCGAAAATCTAGCTCAAGAAAACGTACGATAGCGAAGTTATTAATGCTGAGTTGGCAAAGCATAGTGAATTCCTGTCGAAAAATATACCAAACCACTGTATTGATAAACAGTATATACTGATTTTATATACAGTAAAGTGGCTTGGGCAAATAATCGGCATTATGGGCAGTCAATATTTTTAATTAGCTGATTATGCGTGGGTTCTTACTAAGCTTTCTAAGACAGGCAAACTAAAGAAAGTGACTAAGGTGCCAAATAGAATGCCCTGGGCACTGGTTGAAGCCTGAGTATTATAGCGCTGGGCAAGCAAATACACACTCGCCGCCGTCGGTAATGCACTGAGAATAACCCCCATCACCAGATAGTCACCGCTGACACCAAAGCATTTCAACATGACAAAGGCGAGAGCAGGTTGTACTGCGAGTTTGAAGAGGTTTATTACGCTGAGTTCGATAAAATTGGCCACGCTAAAAAGGGAACTGTCCTTTTGATATCGCATCGCTTTTGCTAATACCATGCCCACGGCAAAGAGAGCACAGGGACTAGAAGTATTGCCTATTTGTTGGATCATCATAGCCAGCCCAGAGGGCAGTTGAATGCCGGATGCCGAGATGCCAACGCCAATCAAACAGCCGATTACGATGGGGTTTTTACCTACGGCCATAAGCATTATGATGGCGGCATGCTGCTGCCGCTGCGTATTGGTGGCCAGTTCCAAAGAGACTAAGGCAACGGCAAACATCAATACGGATAAAAGGCTCGCAATCGCCGCAGCAACTAAGGCACTTTGTTGCTGCGGAAAGAGAATGATCAGTAGTGGGATCCCAATAAATGCGGTATTGCCAAAGGTTGCATTGAGGGCTCGAATCGCGGCTATGGCATGTTTTTTGGGGTGTGCGATAAGGGATATACCTAGGCAGATCAGATAAATAATAACCATAGCTGCACTGTAGCCCGCAATAAATCCCCATTGCAAAATCTCGCCAATCGGTTGCTGTGCGAGGGCAATCAGTAAGATCGCTGGGAAGGCAATATAGTACACATATTGATTCAGCACTTGGTCCGTTTCCACGGGAAGAAGCCGCAGTTTTTGTACTACAGTACCCAGTAACATGATCCCGAAGACGGCAAACAGAGGGGTTAAGATAGTCATGTCCCTCACTCATCCTTTTGATTTAGTAATATTCGAACTAGCGCAGTAAAACTGTCCGCAAATTAGCATACCATTTACTGGTAAGGCTATTGCGCTATGGTCGTATAAATGAATAATTCAATGTTTAAAACACAGTTACTTAGCGTTAAGGTTGCTTGTAAAACCTGCGCAAAGGGACATTAGGAACTAAGATGAGTGATGATTTAGGCGGTGAATTACAGCTTATTTACCTGTTTGTGCACTTAGTGAATGCGGGGAGTTTTTCACAGGCAGCGAAGGCGCTCGATATGCCCATCGCTACTGTGAGCCGCAAGTTAGCTAAGCTTGAAGAAAAGCTCGATAAGCAACTTTTTATGCGCAGCACCCGTAAATTGCGATTGACGGAGGAAGGGTTAGCATTATTTCAGCGCTACCAGAGTGTTATTGCTCAATTTGATGAACTGAGTGGCGTGGGAAGTGATAAACCCGAAGGTACGTTACGCATTGCCGCCCCGATTTCGATTATCTCCATCATCTTTATCCGCGCACTGAATGAGTTTGGTCGTCTCTATCCCGATATTCGGCTGCATATTTCCCAAAGCAATGAATTGGTCGATTTGATTGATAAGGGGATTGATGTGGCGATTGTGGGTGGCGCTCAGCCCGATTCTTCGTGGGTTTCGAGTACCTTAGGTGAATTGGATTATTGCTTGTTCGCAACACCGGAATATTTAGCCAATGCCCCCCAATTAACGCACCCTGACGATTTAGCTGACCATCAGCTAATAAAAGTGTGGCCCTTATTTAACTGGCATTTAAAGCATCCCAATGGCGAGTCATTCTACTTTAATGGCCCGACTAAGTTGACCTTAACGGATTTGCACGGTGCGATTGAGGCAACATTAGATCACGGTGGGATTTTGTATGGTCCGGAATTATTTGTTAAACAGCAGATTAAAGCGGGGCGACTACAAGTGCTACTCCCTGAGTGGATAGGCGAGCAGCGGCGGATTTCTATTTTGTATCATCAACGTAGCCAACAACCGCTCAAGGTTAGGGTGTTTATTGAGTTTATGCAGTCAAAGGCGGCAGAACTGTTTTCAATGCAGTGATTGGGTTAAATCGGCTGATTTTTTAGGAGCATGAAGGGTGCTTGAGTCGCCCCAAGCACCGTATCGATTAAGCGACGCTGATGCCGATATTAGATACACCTGCCTCGATAATATCTTTGCGTAAACCTTTCACCAGTTCTGCGGTGATCTTGGGGTTTTCTTCAATAATTTCGAGCAGAGTATTTTGTAAGGTTTTTTCTTCTTCCATCACTTCATGGGCGAAGATGAAATCATCCAGTGCGTCATCGACGAGATCGACGTCGCTGATAGCCTCAATGTAGTTAGCGACAGTGCTTGAGGATAACTTACTGATATTCACTATATCTTCTTCAATCTTGCCTTGAATGGCGCCTAATAATGTCGATAGGGCAACGACGGCATCCATAGCGGGATAAACGCCATAGGCCTCAAAGTCAGCGGGATCCGGTGTGTTATCTTCTAATCGTTGCAGATGAACATCGATATTAAACTTGAGTTTATTGTCGTATTGGGATTGCCACAGCAACTCTAGGACAGTGCTTAATACAGCCGGATCGCCAAATTCGCAGACTTCTGAAAACAGTTGGTAGTTGGGCAACATGCGTTGACAGAGCGCAATAGCAAAGAGTTGTTTTTGTGGTAGTTCTAGCGCCTTTAGACGCTTAAAGAAGCCCGTTTTTTTGGTCATCTGTTATTTCCGCTGATAGCTGTGATAGCACTTGTTTTGCCGCCGATTCTACCTTAGTTAACTCATCAAGTAACTCTAGTATTTCCGGTTCGAGATCTGCCACTGGGGTTTCACGTTTTAATGCCGATTCAATCTCTTGGCATAAACGCTGTGTCGTCGGCACCCCGCAGTAGCAACTCGCGCCATGTAATTTATGTATGGTACTGAGCATAGTGGCTTGATCATTTTGATTCAGAGAGGTTTGAATTGTCTCCACGGTTTTGGGGAGTGAGTCTAAGAGCATCCTTAGCATATCTAGGGCTAAGTCCGACTTATGATTGGCCTGGGTTAAACACAGATCCCAATTTAAGGTGTGCAGATCAAAATGGGTAAACTTGGGCCGCGTGATCCAGCGGTTGATCACTACCTTAAGCGCTGCTTCATCTATGGGTTTAGGTAAGTAGCCATCCATACCGCTGCCTAAAATTAGTTCGCGCTCTTCGGCTATCGCGTGGGCCGTTACCGCAATAATCGGAGTGTTGCGGTTCATTGAACCCTGGCGAATTTGTTTAGTGGCGCTAATCCCATCGGTTCCTGGCATTTGGATATCCATAAAAATCAGATCGAAGGTACGGCTCTTCGCTTGTTTTACGGCTTCTTCACCGCTGTTAACGGCGATTACCGTCGTCACTAGCTCGTTGAGTAAGGTTTCTATCAGTTTTAAATTGGCAAAATTATCATCCACTGCCAGCACCGTTAAGGATTGACGGGCGGCAGGGGCTGCAATGGCAATGGGCGCGACTATGTCGTATTCCATGGGTGGATAAAGCATATTGCGAGCGAGTTGATGTTCACTGACAGGCAGTGAAAGTACAACATCGGCATTGGGGCGGATAAATTGACTGAGTGCATCTTGCTCTTGGCAATCGTACAGCACAATTAAACAATCGGTTTTTGTTTTGGCTAGATTTAAGGTATTAACCAGTTGGCCTGCATCACTAAAACCGTGGCAACTCAACAGAATATAATCGAAGTTGCCCTCGGTGGTGCTGAGGGTGATGAGTAAACTTGGAATATGCTGATGGTGGGTGACTTTGGTCTCCCAGAGTTGCAATTGACGGCTGAGGACTGAGTGTGTCAGTACCCTAGGCTCATAAAAGAGTATGGTTTTATGCTTGAGTTTCTCAAGCGGCAGCGAGTCGCCAAGCTGGAATTGGCCAAGCCCTAATGGCAGGGTAAACCAGAAATTTGAGCCCTTATCGACGGAGGAGGTAAAACCAATTTGGCCGCCCATTTGATTGACTAAACGTTTAGTGATGACTAGACCGAGCCCAGTGCCACCGAAGCGGCGTGATATTGATGAATCGGCTTGGCCAAAGGCTTGGAATAAAAAGTCCTGCTGGCTTTCATCGATACCAATACCCGTGTCTATGACATCACAACGTAGTACGACCTGTTCGTCCGATTGACTCTGTAATTCGAGTTTGACCAATACACTACCCGAGTCGGTAAACTTGATCGCATTGCCGACCAAGTTATTGATAATTTGACATACACGCATGGCATCGCCATTGACACTGTCGGGCACATTGGGGGCGATATCGACGACCAGTTCTAGGCCCTTTGCTTGGGCGCTGCCCGAGATCAAGGTCATAGTATCGCCTATCGTTTCCCGCAAACCGAAGGGCATGTTTTCCAACACCATTTTACCGGCTTCAAGTTTGGAAAAGTCGAGGATATCGTTAATGATTGCCAGTAGATTGGTAGCACTGCGCTCAATGGTATTGATGTAATCGACTTGGCTCGAATGCAAAGGGGTTTTTACCAGTTGGCGAGCAAAGCCGATGACCCCATTGAGCGGCGTGCGCAACTCGTGGGACATATTGGCTAAGAATTCAGATTTAATTCGGCTGGCTTCTAAGGCGCGTTTCTTGGCTAAGTCTAGCTCGACGTTTTGGATTTCAATCTGCTCTAAGGTTTCCCGCAGATCCGACGTGGCTTGGTCGATATTTTGCTGCATCTCATCGTGGTATTCCGATAGCGACCCTGCCATGGCATTGATACCGCGTTTGAGTAGGTCCAGCTCTCCAATCAGATTGCCATCTAAACGCGCATCTAATTTGCCCTCACGTATTTTGGCGACCACACGCACCATTTCGGTAATAGGCTGGGTGACGTTTTTCACTAAACGGAAAGTGAATAGCAGGTTTAATTGCACCCCGATCAACACAATAATAAAAGCGGCAACGGCGGCCCTGTGCTGCTCGAGTAAGGCGCGCTCCTTATTGATAATGACAGAAATATACCCCAACAGCTCGCCATTCTCTGTGTGAGTGTCCATATCGGCGGGAGCTGCGGTGGGCGCAGTGGCAAAAATGGGGGTGCGTAATATCAGGCTATCGCCGACATGTTCGATTTCTGTCTGCTGTAAATTGCCGAGCGCCTCTTTATAGCGCATGATCTCAAAGTCTTTATGGTAATGGGAAGTGACAAACAGCTGGTTGTGAATATCAAAAATGGCGATGGATTTCACTAAGGTGGATTTATTGAGCTGCGCCGCGGCGAGTAGGCGTTTGGTGGCCTCACGATCGTTGCTGACTAATCCCCCTTCACTGGCGATGGCGAGGGGCTCAATAATATTACTGCCCTGCTCGATGAGCGTATCTTCGAGCTCATAAAAACGGTTTATGGTAAAGTAGCTGCCCAGAAGAATACCGACCAAGATCGTTGGCGCAAGTGCCAGTACCAGAACCCAAGAACGTAGGCTGTATTTGGTCATGTTGTTGACAGGGTTCATAGCAGCGGTGGTAATTCCTGAAACAGAGACATAATCGTTTTATAAGACTGCCAGAAAAAGGCCTGTCTTTGCCAGTTTTTTATTGATTTAGAGGCCGAAATGGCACAATTTTTTAAAGCAAAACCAAATAGTTCCAAACAGTTGTCGGCTAAATTGTCGCTGACGGTCAACCAGCTCGATCACTTAGGGGCAGGTATAGCACAACATCAGGGAAAAGTCGTGTTTATCCCAGGTGCGCTGCCTAATGAAAACGTGCAGGTACAGCTGACGGAGCAAAAGAAAAATTATGCCCGCGCCAAGTTGATTAAAGTCGATACCCCGAGCCCTGAGCGCGTTACGCCCGAGTGTCCACACTATCACACCTGCGGCGGCTGCGACTTACAGCATATGTCCTTAGCGGGCCAACGTGAGCATAAAGAAGCCGCGCTGCTGGATATTATGGCGAAGTTTGCTGGCACCGAAGGCGGCGCTTTATCGCCCGCATTAACGGGGGAAGGCTGGCATTATCGCCGCCGTGCCCGTCTTGCAACTTTATTCGATAAAAATACCAAACAGTTAAGTTTAGGTTTCCGCGCGGCCAGTAGCAGCAATGTGGTGCCTATCAGTCAGTGTCAGGTGTTAGCTAAGCCGTTATCGGACTTGATCGTCCCCTTTGCTAAGTTGCTGAATCAATTGTCGGCTAAAGCCAGCTTAGGCCATCTTGAGTTGATTGCCGCCGATAATGGTCACTTTGCCGTGCTGCGTATCACTAAAGCGTTAAACGATAAAGATCTTGCTAAGTTGTCCGCCTTTGCCGAGCAGCATCAAATCCATATTTGTCTGCAGGACAACGAAGGTCAATTTCAAGGCGTTGGCGCCGAGTTAGTGTTACCCGTTTATCAGCTGTTAGATGCAAATGCGCAGTTGGATGCGGTGAGTTTAAGCTTCACCCCAGGTAACTTTGTGCAAGTCAACGGACAGATTAACAAGGCCATGGTCGCTCAAGCGATGGATTGGTTAGCGCCCGCGCCAGGCGAGCGCATTTTAGATTTGTTCTGCGGCATGGGGAATTTCAGTTTGCCCTTAGCGAAAATGGGCGCGGATGTGATTGGCGTCGAAGGGGTTGCCGAGATGGTGACTCAGGCACGGGTGAACGCTAAAGCTAACAACCTTGATAAACTGACCTTTTACCACGGCGACTTGAGTGCGGATTTATCCCTCGAGCCTTGGATGGGTAAAATTGATAAATTACTGCTCGATCCCGCCCGTGCGGGTGCCTTTGAAAGTTTACAGTGGCTGAAGAAAATGAAGCCGCGCAAAGTGGTGTATGTTTCTTGTAATCCTGCGAGCTTGGCCCGCGATAGCGCTGTGCTGTTAGAGCGCGGTTACCGATTACAGCGACTGGGACTTATCGACATGTTCCCACAAACACACCATATTGAAGCTATGGCACTGTTTGAATTAACCAAGTAAGTTGCGCTGGCAAAGTGAGCAAAGCGTTTGAATAACGTAAAAAATGTGATTATTACGTCGGTTGGGTTTGACAAGTTCGCGCCAATGCTGAAGATAGGAGAGCTGAAGTGGTGCCCACTTTCTCTCTGAGCACGGATAAGGAAATAAATTAGATGGTCTCTGTTCGCGAAGCGCACTTTAATGATCCCGATTTTCACTTAGAAGATTGGGTGGCTCGCTATGTCGGCAATGCCGATGAAGCGCAGATGCTGCTCTCTTTGATAGGGCAGATTGACGCCTTACCCGCCAAGAGTCCTGCTGCGAAAAGAGAACTGCTCGAACGTGCCCGCGAGATGATCGAAATCCTCGCGCCGCTGAACATGGATATCGAAACCCTGCAGGCGGCGATTCTGTTTGTGGTGTTCGATGCCGGACTCTTGACCGAAGATGCCATCAAAGAAAAATTTGGTGAGCCGCTGGCGCGTTTAGTGGCGAGTGTCGTGACCATGAACGCCATCGGCGCCTTGAAAATCAATCCCAACAGCCGCTCCACCGAGCCACAAATCGATAATATCCGCCGCATGTTATTGGCTATGGTTGAAGATGTGCGCGCCGTGGTGATCAAACTGGCCGAACGTGTGTGTTTGCTGCGGGCGGTAAAAAATGCCGATGAAGAAACTCGCGTGCTGCTGGCCCGCGAAATTGCCGATATTTATGCGCCGCTTGCCAACCGTTTAGGGATTGGCCAATTGAAGTGGGAGCTGGAAGATATTTCGTTTCGCTACCTGCATCCAGATACCTATAAAGACATCGCTAAGCAGCTAGATGGCAAACGACTTGATCGTGAAGTTTTTATTGAAAAATTTGTCAGCCAGTTGCAGCAAAGATTAGATGAAGATCATATCCGCGCTAAGGTCTACGGCCGGCCGAAACACATCTACAGTATTTGGCGCAAGATGAAGGGCAAGCACCTCAAATTTGATGAGTTGTTTGACGTGCGCGCCGTGCGTATTGTGACTGAGCGTTTGCAGGATTGCTATGGCGCCTTAGGTGTAGTGCATACGCTTTGGCACCATATTCCACGGGAATTTGACGACTATGTCGCTAACCCTAAACCTAACGGTTATCAATCGATCCATACCGTGGTGGTGGGGCCTGAGGGCAAAACCGTTGAAATTCAAATTCGTACTCAGGATATGCATGAAGATGCAGAGCTGGGTGTGGCCGCGCATTGGAAATACAAAGAAGGCAATCATTCCGGTAAGCAAAGCGGCTACGAAGAAAAAATTAACTGGCTGCGTAAAATTCTGCAATGGCAGGAAGACGTGGTCGAAAGTGGCAACTTGGTCGAAGAAGTCCGCAGCCAAGTGTTTGAAGACAGAGTCTATGTGTTCACCCCAAGCGGTGAAGTTGTCGACTTGCCACTGGGCTCAACCGTGCTCGACTTTGCCTATTACATTCATTCCCAAGTAGGGCATAAATGTATTGGCGCTAAGGTCGATGGCCGTATTGTGCCGTTCACCTATCAGGTTGAAACGGGCGAGCGAATCGAGATCATCACCTCGAAGCAGCCCAATCCTAAGCGCGACTGGCTTAACCCTAACTTAGGGTATATCCGTACGGCGCGGGCGCGTTCGAAAATCCAGCATTGGTTCAAGCAGCAGGACAGAGACAAGAATATTGTCGCCGGCAAAGAAATGCTCGAATCCGAACTCGCGCGGGTGAGCCTTAAAATTAAAGACGCCGCCATCGCGGTCGAGCGCTTTAATATGGCGAGCATGGATGACTTACTGGCGGCGATTGGCGGCGGCGATGTGCGTCTGCATCAAGTGGTTAACCATATTCAGAGCCGTCTGCGACTCGACGAAGTGTCGGAAGAAGACGCCGTCGAAGAGTTAGTTAAGAAAGGCCAACATAAACCGACCTCCAGTGGCCGTGGTCAGGTTGAAGTCAATGGTGTGGGTAACTTGCTTAACCATATCGCCCGTTGTTGTCAGCCAGTTCCCGGTGATGAAATCTTAGGTTTTATCACTAAGGGCCGTGGTATTTCTGTGCATCGCGCGGATTGCGAACAAGTTAAAGAGCTGATGCGGGTTCATCCCGAGCGCGGCGTCGATGTGGTCTGGGGCGAAAATTACTCCGGCGGTTATCGGATGCGTTTGCGGGTATTGGCCCACGATCGCAGCGGTTTATTGCGTGACTTAACCTCAGTGCTGGCTGCCGAAAAATCCAATGTGCTCGCCATGAGCTCCTCATCGGATATTAAGAATCAGACAGCGGCTATTGAATTGGAATTAGAGCTTTATAATCTCGATGGTTTATCGCGGGTGTTATCTAAATTATCTCAGGTAGATAGCGTGATCGAGGCAAGACGGCTGTAAATGTCATTCGGTGCAAGAAGAGGGCGGTAGGGTGAATTTCGCCGTGCCGCTTTTTATTTAGCTGATTGTTTATGGTATATAACGATCTGGGGGCTGTGAGTCACCGAAAATTCGAGCATGTTTTTTTGTAGTTTCTCCTCATTTATCAAAGCTATCTAAAAGTATTAACTTTACCTCTTTACATTATTCACCTAGCATTTACCTAGTACATTTTCTTCATTGTGATTAAAGCCCTTATGCCATATCGTGCAGAACAATTAACGCCTAAGTTAAAGCTCGCCATTGGGAGCTTGTTGAGTGTGTTATTGTTGCCAAGTGCAAATGCGCAAGATTTAGAGCCACGCAGTTTTGCTAATATTCCCACGGGTATGCATTTTTTAGTTCTCGGCGCAGTGCATTCAGAAGGCGACTTTTCGCCTTCACCTTCGATTCCAGTCCAAAATGCGACATTAATCTCCAACGCAGGTGTTTTTGGCTATGCGCAAACATTCGCGATAGCGGGCAGTTCTTCTAAATTAGATGTGGTGGGTGCCCGTTTGTGTATACACGGCCGCGCCGAAGTGAATGACACTATGGTCGAAGGTGGGCGCTGCGGCTATACCGATCCGCAAGTGCGGCTCACGTGGAATTTTTACGGTGCACCAGCCCTAAAACGTACTGAGTTTGCTCAATATGATCCCAGAGTGGTGATTGGCACAAGCTTACAAGTCAGTGTGCCCGTTGGCACTTATGATGAAACTAAATTGTTGAATGCGGGCGCGAATCAATGGATATTCAGGCCCAGTATCGGCATGTCGCAGCATCTCGGAGATTGGCACTATAACCTTATCGCCGCGGTGCGATTATACGGTGACAATGATGCCTACTTTAATCAGGTATATGTTGAGCAGGCGCCGCAATACAGTATGCAGGCACACTTGATATATACCGTCGCCCAAGGACAATGGGTGTCTTTAAGTGGCAACTATTTCTACGGTGGCGAAACCAAGAAGAATGGCGTTTGGTCTAAGGATGAACAGAGTAATTCTCGCTTTGGGTTAACGTATTCGTTTTCCTTATCCCAAAGTCAGAGCATTAAACTCTATGCCAGTAAAGGAGTGATCACCCGAATTGGTAACGATTTTGATACTTTCGGCGTTCTTTGGCAGTATGCTTTTTAATGATTAAAACCGAACCAAGATCAATTGTAATCATTGAATGATAGTGGTTTCCCCCTGTCTATTTCACTGAGAGTGCATAGGCACAGCGATACAAAAAATGGCCGGGTAGGATTTGGTTTTATTGACAATTAAGCCGCGTCTATGCCCATCACTGCGACCAGTGAGTTTATCCTCGTCACACAAAAAAAACTTATCCCGTGGATGAAAGGCTGCCCCGTCCATGGGCGATCGTCTCGTTAATTTCTTAATTTCTTAATTTTTTGATTGGCAGCCTACATCCATTCGATGTCTTACAATAAAAGTGTTATGGGTGTTCCCACTTTTTTATAATTGGCTTTTTATCTATTTTCACGACAACTAAGTGATGGTTGTTGATATTTTCAACCGCTCATTCTCACAAACCAACACATTCTTATCACACTGAATCTGTGCCAACTTGCTCATTCGCTCAGTTGCCTGAGTTGTTGCACGGTTTGCCTTCAAGCGGCATTGACTAGAGTTGTCTTAACGAGACTGATAAAAGTGGCTGAATTGCTATCACAGCAAACGGTAAAGTCTTACTTCTGACTTTTCGTTGGCGTTAAAAAACGGGATTGGCAAATAGATGCCAATCCCGTTTTCATTTCTAAGCTCATACATTTAGTGCTTAGGTTTATGCATTGTCTTAGCGCTTATTCACCAAGCTTTGGTGTGCGTGGCGGAATAATGCGCCTGTCGCCTGTCGACTCAAATGCACCGGCAAATTTAAGCAGGTTATTATCGTCATAGGCGCGGCCTGCGAAGGTTAAACCGACTGGCATACCAATATCGGCCATCACACCCATAGGCACAGTTACAGTAGGTACCCCTAAGTGGCGAATTGCTAGGTTACCATTAGCGACCCAAACCCCGTTGCTCCAAGCAATATCGGCTGAAGCCGGATTCACATGGGCATCGGCAGGGCCAACATCGGCCACGGTTGGGAACAGCACAGCATCAAGCTTAAGTCCGTCCATCCAGTCTTCGAGATCCAACTTACGCGTCTTCTCTAAGCCACGCAGACCATCTGGAATGCTGTCGATCTGGTCATAGGATTTAAGGCCACGCTTAGCCATGTTGACATACTCTTCCATGCCTGCCGCTAAGTCACCTTCACGGTTTGGCAAAGTGCCTAAATCGTGTGGGAAAATCAGATAGCCGTTAACATCTTCAAGCTTGTTGAGTTTAGGGTCATTGTTAGCCCGCAGGAATTCATCGAACGCCCAACCCGAGAGTTCCCATAATTCATCGTGGAGGAACTGAGGCGTGACTATGCCACGGTTAAACACGGTCGGCGCACCCGGGCGGTCGCCTTCACAATTTGAAACCAACGGAAAGTCCACTTCAAGCACTTCGGCGCCGACAGCTTCTAGGGCTTTACGCGCCGCTTCCCACAGATCGATAACCGATTGGCGGGTATGAATCCGTTGGCCCGTTGGGCCGCCAATGCCCGGATTTTCGCTGGTGCCTGCCAATTCATCTTTATTGATGTACATACGCGGCACCCCAAAACGCTTCCCCTTAAGGGTGTCTGCGTTAGCGGCTAGCGCCAGATAGGATTCTGGGCGAACGCTAGAAGCTTTAGGGATTTGAACCCAAGGTTGCAGACGCCAGAGGTCGCCACGGGTGATAGGATCATCGGCCACAATCACATCAAGCACTTCGAGCATATCCGCCATTGTGCGGGTATAGGGCACGACCACATCCATGGTCGGGGTTAATGGCCAGTTGCCGCGCACCGAAATCACACCGCGAGACGGTGTATAGGCACACAAACCATTATTGGACGCAGGGCCACGACCACTCGACCATGTCTCTTCGGCAAGACCGAACGCCGAGTAGCTCGCCGCTGTGCCCGTGCCCGCTCCGTTGGAAGAACCTGAGGCGAAAGGTGCAGTAAGATAGTTCGCATTGTAGGGGCTTTCGGCGCGGCCATAGTGACCACGCTGCATGCCGCCATTGGCCATAGGTGGCATATTGGTTTTGCCAAGGCAAATGGCACCCGCGGCGCGTAGGCGCTCGACGGCAAAGGCATCGTACTGGGCCACTAAATCTTTAAATGCTGGGCTGCCAGACGCCGCCGTCAGTCCCTTCACCAAATAGCTATCCTTAGCGGTGTAAGGAATACCATCAAGCGGGCTTAAGGTTTCACCACTGGCACGGCGCGCATCTGAGGCTTCGGCTTCTTTGAGCGCCTCAGGATTGTGTACCACTAACGCATTGAGCTTAGTTTTTGTCGCAGGGCCGTCATAGGCCTCAACCCGCGCGAGATACGACTTAACCAACTCCACTGCAGTCGTGCGGCCAGATTCGAGCGCTGCACGCAGCTCGGCAATGGAAACTTCAGTGACTTCAAACATCTTATGCCCTCCCGCTGAAAGCCAATTGTGGTGTATTAACAGTGACATCAATCGTCATGCTGTTCTCCTTGGGTTACTTTCCTGCAGGGATTTGCTGAGTAATACAATGGATATTACCGCCACCTAATAAAATCTCCCGTGCAGGCACACCCACAATCTCATGCTCAGGGAAAATTTCTTGCAGCTTTTGGGCTGCGATATCATCGGTTGCTGGGTCAATCAGTGGGAACACGATACGATTATTGGTGATTAAAAAGTTCACATATGAACCCGCTAAACGCTCACCCGCAGTGCGTGGCACGCCAGTGCCTTCAGTCACGCCTTTTGATTCTTCTTCGGTGCAATACAGCGGCCCCGGTTGTGGCAGCAGGTGAATTTTTAACTTACGGCCTTTGGCATCCACGGTATTTTGCAGCACTTCGAGCGCGGCTTTTGAACGTGGATATTGTGGATCCGATTCATCATCAGTCCAGTGCAGAATGACTTCACCCGGACGGGCAAAACAGCACATGTTGTCGATATGGCCATCGGTCTCATCCATATAAACGCCGTCTTGTAACCAGATAAACTGCTTAACATTCAAATAGTCACGCAGTAAGCCTTCAATCTGTTCTTTTGTCAGTTCAGGGTTACGGTTGGCGTTGAGTAAACATTCGGCACTCGTCATACAGGTGCCTTCACCATCGACATGGATGGAGCCACCTTCGAGGATCAGCGGCGCGCTGTAACGGGCAAAGTCATGTTGTGCAAGCATTTGCTGCGCGACTTGCTCGTCCTTATCCCATGGGAAGTACAAACCACCGTTATGGCCGCCCCAAGCATTAAAGCACCAGTCAACGCCACGGCATTCACCATTATCATTTACAACGACAGTTGGCCCAGTGTCACGAGCCCAGCAATCGTTACTGTCCATTTCAACCAAGGTAACATGGGATGGCATAACCGTTTTGGCTTGTGCTAAAAACGCTTTAGGGACACCCATATACACTGGCGTTGCCGCGCCAATCGCATCGGCCACCTTAGCGAAAGTCGCCTGAGCATACGCACCCGCAGCGCGCCAGTTATCGGGACGATAGGGCCAAATCATCCACACAGCTTGCTGCGCAGCCCATTCGGCTGGCATATAAAAACCATCTTGTGATGGCTTAGTCGTTAACGGCGTGGCATCCACTGTCACGTTTGTCATGAATTTTGTCTCCATTAATGCTGAAATCTATAGGGGTGCTCGCCCTAAACATAGGGCGATAGAATAGAAAACACCTAACATAATCAAATGAATAAATCGAATGACTGCATTCATCTCGCAGCTTTCACTCATGTATGGTTAGGCCGCAATTACCGCATATCCACAAGGTGAGTTTTAGCGTCGTTGAAATATTGCTGCGTATCTTATCATTTAAGGCGGCCTGTGCTGAATAGTGATATGCAACGCATAGATGAGAATTTGTAGGTAAAGGTAAGCCGTCCCTTTGCGCCATGGTGACCATCGCATAGCACTTTTATGTTAGCTAGCTTATCATCGCTTTATTATGGTCTTCGCTAAAAAGCACTGCTGGGGCGTATTCTTTTGCTCTTCCTCGGTATTCGCTCGTTTCAGTATTTATTTTTAAAGGATATCAGCATGATTTCCCGCACGGCGCCATTAAGCTCATTTCCAACTACTGAGCGTTCAACAACTGAACTTTCTACAACAGATGTTGAGCCGCTACTTAAGATTATGGAAAAACTGCGCGACCCGCAAACAGGATGCCCGTGGGATAAAGCGCAAACTTTTCAAACCATAGTGCCCTTTACCTTAGAGGAAGCCTATGAAGTTGCCGATACCATAGAGCGTTTAGCCTGGGATGAGTTACCCGATGAACTGGGGGATTTATTATTTCAAATCGTATTCTATTGTCAGCTCGGTAAAGAGCAGGGCAAGTTTGATTTTACGAGCGTGATAGAGAAAATCAGCGACAAGCTAACCCGTCGTCATCCCCATGTGTTTGGTGAGCAAAATGGGCAAATTGGCGATAGCACCCAAGCGATGAAGGCCAATTGGGAGGCGATTAAAGCGAGTGAACGTGAGCAAAAAGCGCAGCAAGAGGCAGGTGAAACCCAAGCTGATGTGCAGGTTTCTGTATTGGATAATATTCCTCGCTCACAACCTGCGCTGTCACGTTCAATCAAAATTCAGCAAAGGGTGGCACGGGTTGGCTTCGATTGGGCCGAGCTTGAGCCTGTGGTCGCTAAAATCCATGAAGAAATCGATGAAGTCTTGCATGAAGTGAATCAAAGCGAACAAGACCAAGCTAAAGTGCAGTCTGAAATGGGTGACTTGCTGTTTGCCGTGGTGAATTTAGCTCGCCATCTTAAGGTCGATCCAGAACAAGCGCTACGCCAAGCGAACCTTAAATTTGAACGCCGTTTTCGCGGTGTCGAGCAGTTAGCCGCCGAAAATGGTAAGGGCTTAGAAGCACATACCTTAGCCGAACTCGATGCTTACTGGGATAGCGTAAAAGCGACGGAATCGAGATAAACGGCAAATTATCCCGATTGGTGTTTGTCGAATCGCGCCGCCTTTGGTATACTACTGCCCCGTCCTAGTGCTTTCTTACAAGCACGTATTTTCAAACTCATTTTCTCAGGTTCAGCATGACTACAAGGTATATCTTCGTTACTGGTGGCGTGGTTTCATCACTAGGTAAAGGCATTGCAGCTGCATCATTAGCCGCAATTTTAGAGGCCCGCGGTCTCAATGTAACCATCATGAAACTGGACCCATACATTAACGTTGATCCGGGTACCATGAGCCCAACCCAACATGGCGAAGTATTTGTGACTGAGGACGGTGCAGAAACAGATCTCGACTTGGGTCACTACGAGCGTTTTATCCGTACTAAGATGAATCGTCGTAACAACTTCACTACCGGTCGTATTTACGAAGAAGTATTACGTAAAGAACGTCGTGGCGATTATTTGGGCGCAACCATTCAGGTTATCCCACATATCACTAACGCGATTAAAGAAAAAGTGTTGGCAGGTGGCGAAGGCCATGATGTGGCTATCGTCGAAATCGGCGGTACTGTGGGTGATATCGAATCTTTGCCATTCCTAGAGTCTATCCGTCAGCTCGGTGTTGAACTGGGCCGCGACCGTACTCTGTTTATGCATTTAACCTTAGTGCCTTTCTTAGGCGCTGCGGGTGAAGTAAAAACTAAGCCAACTCAACACTCAGTGAAAGAACTGCGTTCTATTGGTATTGCACCCGATGTGTTGATTTGCCGTGGCGATCGCGCGATACCAGCAAACGAGCGCGCTAAGATTTCGCTATTCTGTAACGTTGAAGAACGTGCGGTTATTTCATTAAAAGATGTTGATAGCATTTATAAAATCCCAGCACTGCTGCGCTCACAGGGTTTGGATGACTTAGTGGTTAAGCGTTTCGGTTTAGAATGCCGTGAAGCTGACTTATCTGAGTGGGAAAATGTGATTTATCAAGAATCTAATCCAAACGGCGAAGTCGTTATTGGTATGGTGGGTAAATACATTGAACTGCCAGATGCCTATAAGTCAGTCAACGAAGCGTTAAAGCACGCAGGCCTTAAAAACCGCGTATCAGTGACCATCAAGTATATTGATTCACAAACCGTAGAAGCCAAAGGCGATGAAGTCCTACAGGGTTTAGACGGTATCTTAGTACCAGGCGGCTTCGGCGAGCGTGGTGTCGAAGGTAAGATACTGGCGGCAAAATTTGCCCGTGAAAACAAACTACCTTATTTTGGTATTTGTTTAGGTATGCAAGTTGCGCTGATTGAATTTGCCCGTAATGTCGCAGGTATGTCTGATGCACATTCAACTGAATTCAATAAAGAAACGCCGTTCCCAGTGGTGGGTTTGATCACCGAATGGGTTGACGAAGAAGGTAACCTAGAGCAGCGTCATGAAGCGTCTGACTTAGGTGGCACTATGCGTCTAGGCGCCCAGTTATGTCATCTACTGGATGGCTCTAAAGCTGCTCAGGCCTATAAAGGCAACACTTGTATTGAACGCCATCGTCACCGTTACGAAGTGAACAATAAATACAGAGAACGCTTAGAGCAAGCGGGCATGGTGTTCAGTGGTTTGTCCTCCGATCGTAAGCTAGTGGAAATGATCGAATTAAAAGATCACCCATGGTTTGTTGCGGGTCAATTCCACCCTGAGTTCACCTCAACGCCACGGGATGGTCACCCATTGTTCGAAGGCTTTATTGCTGCGGCAAGTGCACATCAAAAACGTGATCTGAAGTAAGAATATTTGAGGCCGGACCCGCGACAGTGGGGCCGGCCTTTTGCTACACTCAAGCCGCTTAAACCTGAGTGAGAACTCGTACCCATGTGCATAAACGACTTGCGTATAGACGGAAATAGTAAACGGAATTTAAAGATTTTAGTCGTGCTTTACATCTGTTTATTCCCATAGGTATTGGTTTTTTCTTTTATTTTTAAACTTAAATCGAGGGTAATATGGCTAAGATTATTAACGTGATTGGCCGCGAGATTATGGATTCTCGTGGTAACCCAACAGTTGAAGCCGAAGTGCATTTAGAAGGCGGTTTTGTGGGTATGGCTGCGGCGCCTTCTGGTGCATCAACCGGTAGCCGCGAAGCGTTAGAATTACGTGATGGCGACAAGAGCCGTTATTTAGGCAAAGGGGTATTAACGGCTGTTGCCAACGTAAACGGCGTTATCCGCGCTGCATTATTAGGCAAAGATGCCACTGCACAGGCCCAAGTGGATCAAATCATGATCGACTTAGATGGCACTGAAAACAAAGACAAGTTAGGCGCAAACGCGATTCTGGCTGTGTCTTTAGCCGCTGCTAAAGCTGCCGCTGCATCTAAAGGGATTCCTTTATACGCGCACATCGCCGAATTAAATGGCACCCCAGGCCAATATGCTATGCCAGTGCCTATGATGAACATCTTAAACGGTGGCGAGCACGCGGATAACAACGTGGATATCCAAGAATTCATGGTGCAACCTGTTGGCGCGAAAACTTTCCGTGAAGCACTGCGCATGGGTGCCGAAATTTTCCATACGCTGAAAAAAGTGCTACACAACAAAGGTTTAACCACTTCTGTTGGTGATGAAGGTGGTTTTGCGCCTAACTTAGCCTCAAACGCCGATGCCCTAGCGGTAATTAAAGAAGCCGTTGAACTGGCGGGCTACAAGTTAGGTACTGATGTGACTCTGGCACTCGATTGCGCCGCCTCTGAGTTCTACAAAGATGGCAAATACGATTTAGCGGGCGAAGGTAAAGTGTTTGACTCAAATGGCTTCTCTGATTTCCTAAAATCATTGGCGGAGCAATATCCAATCGTATCTATTGAAGACGGTCTGGACGAGTCAGATTGGGATGGTTGGGCATACCAAACTAAGATCATGGGCGACAAGATCCAATTAGTGGGCGACGATTTATTCGTAACCAACACTAAAATCTTAACCCGTGGTATCGAAAACGGCATCGCTAACTCAATCCTGATCAAGTTCAACCAAATCGGTTCATTGACTGAGACTTTAGCTGCCATTCGCATGGCGAAAGAAGCTGGCTACACAGCGGTGATTTCACACCGTAGCGGTGAAACTGAAGATTCAACCATTGCTGACTTAGCCGTAGGTACAGCGGCTGGCCAAATCAAAACCGGTTCACTGTGTCGTTCTGACCGTGTCGCTAAGTACAACCAATTGCTGCGCATCGAAGAGCAATTAGGTGAAAAAGCCCCGTACCGTGGTTTGAAAGAGATCAAAGGTCAGGCGTAATTTAACGTCCGATGTAAAAAGGCCACCACTTGGTGGCCTTTTTTGTTGTACTATCTGCAATATATTTTTTAATCCAAGATACTGACGCTAATTCCTCCATGAAATTTTTTGTCATTGCACTCATAGTGCTACTCGGTTTGCTGCAATACCGGCTGTGGTCGGGAGATAACAGCCTGCCCGAATACTTTGTCCTGCAAAAACAGATTGCGGCGCAGCAGGAAGGCAACGCTAAACTCAACGAGCGTAATCAAGTGCTTAAGGAAGAGATCATCGACCTTAAAAGTGGCACCGAAGCGATTGAAGAACGTGCCCGTAACGAGCTTGGCATGGTCAAAGAAGGAGAGACTTTCTATCGCGTGGTAGGCGGTGACCGTGCAGTATCGAGTCCTTCACAGTGATGGAGCAAATGCGTATGGATATCGCATTAGAAGCGGATAAGCATTCAGAAAGCCAAACCCAAATGGCCGATATCACCGCCCATCTGCTTCACTCGGTTGTGGCGATAGTGCCAGCCGCGGGGATCGGCGCCCGGATGGGGGCGGGGAAGCCAAAGCAATATTTAGAATTATTAGGGCAAAGCATACTGGCCCACACCTTAGATAGGTTGTTATCCCATCAGCAGATCACCCAAGTTATTGTCGCCCTGCATCCAGAAGACACTTTTTTTGTGGCCTTACCCCAGGCTAAGCATCCGAAGTTAGTCACAGTGTTAGGCGGTGGTGAACGCGCCGATTCGGTGTTGGCGGCATTGCAAATTGCACCAGAGCACAGCTGGGCCTTAGTACATGATGCGGCAAGGCCATGTTTAACCGAAGGGGATATCGATAAGTTGCTGGCCTCGAGAACGCGCTTTCCCCAAGGGGCGATTTTGGCTATGCCAGTACGCGATACCATGAAACGCGCCGATGCAAGGGGGGAGATCTGCGCAACCGTCTGTCGCGATCATTTATGGCATGCGTTGACACCGCAATTATTTCCCACATCCCTGCTGAAATTGTATCTGCAGGGTGCCCTTGCTGCGGGCGCTGTGGTAACGGATGAAGCCTCGGCTATGGAATGGGCGGGGATCTCACCCGGACTCGTTTCTGGCCGTGCTGACAATATAAAAGTGACTCATCCCGATGATTTAGGCTTGGCAGAGCTTTTTTTGATGCGAGCCACTAAGTAGTTTATAAAATTAAAAAATAATCAATTTGTTAGGGTGGATAAATGAAGATCCGTATCGGCCATGGTTTTGATGTTCATAAATTTGGCGAAGCGCGACCATTAATTTTATGTGGTGTGGAAGTACCCTATGAGACTGGACTCGTTGCCCACTCGGATGGTGATGTGGTTTTGCATGCGATTTCCGATGCCATACTTGGCGCACTGGCGCTAGGGGATATAGGTAAACATTTCCCCGATACGGATGCCGCTTATAAAGGCGCCGATAGTCGTGTATTGCTGCGCCATTGTTATGGGTTAGCGATCTCGAAAGGGTTCGAGCTAGGCAATTTAGATGTCACTATCATTGCCCAAGCACCTAAAATGGCGCCCCATATAGAGGCAATGCGCCAGATATTAGCTGACGATTTAACCGCGGAAATTGATGATATTAATGTCAAAGCCACTACAACTGAAAAGTTAGGTTTTACAGGGCGTAAAGAAGGCATAGCGGTAGAAGCAGTTGTCTTGATGAAACGTATACAAGATTAATTAACGAGATAAATAAGTCCCATGAGTGAACTCCATTACCTATACGGCAAGCCACTTGGCAGCGCAGATTTACGTACTCATAACAGCGATTTTATCGTGAAAGAGATTTTGCCTTTTAGCCCGACTGGTGAAGGCGAACATCATCTGCTGCATATCCGTAAGGATGGGCTGAATACGGTTCAAGTGGCTGAAATGATAGCCAAGTTCGCAAAAGTACATCCAAAGGAAGTGACTTACGCGGGACAAAAAGATAAAAATGCCATCACGGAACAATGGTTTGGTGTACGCATTCCGGGTAAAGAAACCCCCGCTTGGGCAGAACTTAACAGCGAACGATTGATGCTTCTCTCCAGCAGCCGTCATAGCAAAAAATTACGCATCGGCGCACTGCTGGGTAATAGATTTATCCTGACCTTACGTAATGTCACCCAAGTTGAAGATATTATCGGCCGTATCGAAAAAGTAAGTCAAATTGGCGTGCCCAATTATTTTGGTGAGCAACGCTTTGGCCACGATGGTAAAAACTTAATTTTGGGACGGCAAATGTTGGCCGGCAAGAAGGTCAAAGACAGAAATAAGCGCAGCATGTATTTATCTGCCGTGCGTTCGCATCTGTTTAATACTGTTGTGTCCTACCGATTAGCAAACCATGGCACTAAGCCATTAGCGGGGGATTGTGTGATGTTGGCGGGGAGTAAAAGCTTCTTCGTCACGCCTGAATGGGATCTGGTGGTGTTGAAGCGTCTGATTGAAAAAGACATTCAACTCTCTGCACCCTTGTGGGGCCGCGGCATGATGTTACCTCAAGGTGAAGCCGCCGCGATGGAAACCGCCGCAATGGCGGAATTAACGGACGATTGTTATGGCTTAGAACATGCGGGATTGGAGCAGGAGCGCCGGCCATTACTTTTAGAACCACAAGGGCTTAAATACGAACAAACGGCAGATGGTCTCGTGTTGGAGTTTATTTTGCCCGCGGGGAGTTTTGCGACTTCCTTACTCAGAGAGTTAGTCAATTATCAAGATGTAAAAGAGCAGCAATGGCAGGCAACGCTCTCCCCTGAGGTGCAAACGACTAACGGCAGTGGTGAAACCGCATCATGATCCGCATTCTTGTCAGTAACGATGATGGCGTCAATGCACCTGGGATCCGCGCCCTAACCGAAGCACTCGCTGAAATCGCCCATGTGATGACAGTCGCACCTGACCGTAATTGTTCTGGGGCAAGTAACTCTTTAACCTTGACTAATCCATTAAGAATTAATAGGTTAGATAATGGCTATATTTCAGTGCATGGCACTCCCACCGATTGTGTGCACTTAGCCATTCGTGAGCTTTGCGATGGTGAGCCCGATATGGTGGTTTCAGGCATTAATGCGGGCGCGAATATGGGGGATGACACTTTATATTCGGGCACTGTTGCGGCGGCGATGGAGGGGCGGTTTTTAGGCTTCCCTGCGGTGGCGATTTCGCT
The DNA here is from genome assembly GCF_024197625.1 of Shewanella sp. KJ2020. NCBI lineage: Bacteria > Pseudomonadati > Pseudomonadota > Gammaproteobacteria > Alteromonadales > Shewanellaceae > Shewanella > Shewanella sp. KJ2020. The sequence goes on from NZ_JAKUKD010000031.1 coordinate 217,808, forward strand.
CAATGGTCGAGAGGGCAAGCATTATCATTCGGCGGCCGTTTATGCTCGCCGTATTGTACAAGGATTGTTAGTTCATCCCTTGGCAAGCGACCAGATTTTAAATATCAATGTGCCAGATTTACCCCTAGAAGAAATTAAAGGGATCCGAGTGACACGGCTTGGTGCGAGGCATAAAGCCGAAGGGATAGTGCGAACCCAAGATCCCGCAGGAAAGGAAATCTTTTGGTTAGGCCCTCCAGGCCTTGAGCAAGATGCGACCGAGGGCACGGATTTTCATGCTATCGCTAATGGTTATGTTTCCATCACGCCTTTAACGGTAGATCTCACTGCATATAGACAATTATCGGCATTGCAAAATTGGGTAGATAAAATATGACTCGAATTGCCTCAACATCGGCGGTGAATTTAGCGAAAAAGCTCCATGATACGGGGATCCGTCATCAAGCCCTGTTGAAGGTAATTTCTCAAACGCCGCGGGAATTGTTCCTCGATAATGCATTAGCCCACAAAGCCTATGAAAATACCGCTTTGCCGATAGGGCAAGGTCAAACCATTTCTCAGCCCTATATCGTGGCTCGTATGACAGAGCTCATACTACAAAACCAGCCGCAAAAGGTGCTTGAGGTGGGAACTGGCTCTGGATATCAAGCGGCGATTTTGGCGCAATTAGTGCCTGAGCTTTATACCATAGAGCGGATTAAAGGACTGCAGATCCAAGCTCGGCAGCGATTGAAGCGACTCGATCTACATAATGTTTCCTTTAAATATGGCGATGGCTGGCAAGGTTGGCAAAATCGGAGTCCCTTTAACGGTATTATGGTGACGGCTGCGGCCTCAACTGTGCCGGAGGCCTTATTATCCCAGTTAGCCGATGGTGGTGTGCTAGTGATCCCCGTTGGGGAAGAAACCCAGCAATTAATGCGGATCACCCGTCATGCCGATCGATACAGTTCCGAGATCGTGGAAACGGTGAAGTTTGTCCCTCTAGTCAATGGTGAACTCGCTTAACATTTGCAGCCCTTGTCTAAGGCAAAATTGTTGTGAGACATTATTTCTCCCATAGCAAACAGTGATACAACTTAGGAAAGGAGTTTTTATTGTTGAATGCGGGTTTACTTTTAAACCTTGGTTTGTTGTTTATGCTTGTAGGCTGTAGCTTCCAGGCGAGTCGTCCCGCACCCGTCGAAAGTCTTTCCCACAGTTATTCAAAACATAATAAAGGCCACATTAAATCAAATTCATATAAAGTTAAAAAAGGCGATACGCTCTATTCAATTTCATGGGCGGCAGGCAAGGATTTCGCTGAAATAGCCAAAATTAATCAATTAGATAAATCGTACACTATCTACCCTGGACAGATTTTATATCTCACTGAAATCCCGTCAGTATCTAGATCAAAATCGACGTCTTTAGGTGGAAATAACCCGACAGCTAAAGGGCTGAGTGAGGTTAATTCCTCGACAAAACAATCTTCTAGTGATAATTCCAGCGCAAAAAATCAATCAAATGATCCTCAGAAAAAAACACTTGATCAGAAAGCGAAGCCTGCGTATTCTGCAACAAGTGCTCAACAAAATGTTAACCCTTCAATAGTTGCCCCCACCTCGACACTGCCCGGCAGTGTGAGTCAGTGGCAATGGCCAGTAAGAGGTAAACTGATTGGGACTTACTCTGCTAATGAGCAGGGGAATAAAGGCATTAAGATCGCAGGAAGACGTGGAGATATCATCAAAGCTGCTGCAGATGGGCGGGTGGTATATGCAGGTAGTGCGCTGAGGGGATATGGTAATTTAGTCATCATTAAACATAGTGACGATTACCTTAGTGCTTATGCTCACGCAGATCAGATCTTAGTCACAGAGAAGCAACATGTCCTTGCGGGACAGACAGTTGCGAAAATGGGTAACACAGGCACTAACCAGGTAATGTTGCGATTTGAAATTCGTTATCATGGTCAATCTGTAAACCCACTTAACTATCTACCTAAGCAATGATTGTTTAGGGCCTTGTTGGCATGGAGGAAATAGAATTGCAGTAATTCAAGCAGTTAAATTAGGTTTGGGAGATTTGATCATGAGCCGTATAAATAGCACTGCCGCAGAAGAACTAGTAGATTTTTCCGTAGAAACCGCAGAGTTTGATCTCGAAAAAGAGGATACAGTCGCCGATTTAGTTCAAGAGCTTGGACTAGAACAACAGGTTCAAGATGACCTGCAAAAAAATCTTGATGCCACTCAACTCTATTTAGGTGAAATAGGGTTTTCCCCACTGCTTAGCGCAGAAGAAGAAGTTTATTTTTCCCGTAAGGCCTTAAAAGGCTGCGAAAAATCCCGTAACCGCATGATCGAGAGCAATTTAAGGCTCGTCGTGAAGATTGCCCGTCGTTACAACAATCGTGGCCTTGCCCTGTTAGATTTAATCGAAGAAGGTAACCTAGGATTGATCCGCGCAGTAGAGAAATTCGACCCCGAAAGAGGTTTCCGTTTCTCTACCTATGCGACGTGGTGGATTAGACAAACAATTGAACGGGCGATTATGAATCAAACCCGTACGATTCGTCTGCCTATCCATGTTGTCAAAGAATTGAATGTGTATTTACGTACAGCGCGGGAGTTAGCACAAAAGCTTGACCATGAACCCACAGCGGAAGAAATTGCTGAAAAACTGCAGGTTTCCAGTGCCGATGTGAGTCGTATGCTGAAGTTGAATGAGAAAATCACCTCTGTCGATACGCCTTTGGGGGGCGATAATGACAAAGCTCTGTTAGATGTGCTGGCCGATGATGATAATGTAGGCCCTGACTATAAAGTGCAGGATGAAGATATTTCTAACTCTGTCGTCAAATGGTTAAACGAACTCAATACCAAACAAAGAGAAGTGTTAGCCCGTCGATTTGGCTTATTGGGTTATGAGCCATCCACTTTAGAAGATGTGGGGGCTGAGATAGGTTTAACCCGTGAGCGTGTACGTCAAATTCAGGTTGAAGCACTAAAACGTCTACGTGATCTGCTTGGATCACAGGGGTTATCAGTAGAAGCCTTGTTTAGAAGTTAATGTCTTTGGGGAGACTTAATTTTAGCCTTACCGAGAGTAGTTTATATATAAACGCCCACAGAAGTGGGCGTTTTGTTATCTAAAATTCAATCGTTTAACTTAAACGTTTTAGCTCATACAGTAAATCAAGTGCTTGCTTCGGCGTTAAATTATCGGGATTGAGTGCCTGCAGTTTAGTGAGAGCGGGATTCTCAGCCGGCTCAGGTAGAGCGAGTAGGGTTTGAATGGGCGTTTTTGTGCTCTCAAGTTGATGATCGCGACTTTCTAATTGCTGCAATTTGTGTTTCGCCGCCTTAATGACTTTTGCTGGCACGCCCGCGAGTGCCGCAACCTGTAAACCATAACTCTTGCTGGCTGCACCCTCCTGCACTGCATGCATAAAGGCGATGGTGTCCTCATGTTCTATCGCATCTAAATGGACGTTATAGACGCCAGATATTAGCTCAGGTAGCTGAGTTAGCTCGAAATAGTGGGTGGCAAACAACGTCATAGCGCCGACTTGCTGGGCAAGATATTCCGCAGCTGACCAAGCTAGTGATAAACCATCGTAGGTCGATGTTCCACGGCCGATTTCATCCATTAACACTAGACTTTGAGCGGTTGCATTATGGAGGATGTTGGCGGTTTCTGTCATTTCGACCATAAAGGTTGAGCGACCAGAAGCCAGATCGTCCGATGCACCAATACGGGTAAATATTCGATCAATAGGCCCTATGACAGCCCGCTCTGCCGGTACAAAACAACCGATGTGAGCCATTAGGGTTATCAAGGCGACTTGGCGCATATAGGTCGATTTACCCCCCATGTTGGGGCCAGTCACAATCAACATGCGCCTTTGATTATGCAAGGTGACCGGGTTAGCGATAAACGGCGTTTGACTAACACGTTCAACCACAGGGTGGCGACCCGCATCAATTTTTACCCCAATTTCCGTGCTCAGTTCTGGGCAGGTATAACCTAAGGTTTCGGCACGTTCGGCAAAATTACTCAATACATCGAGTTCGGCAGCGGCTCTAGCAAAGGCTTGTAATTCATGTAATTTAGGCAGAATAAGATCGAATAGTTGTTCCCATAGCTGTTTTTCGAGGGCTAGGGCTTTACCTTGGCTGGAGAGGACTTTCTCTTCATATTCCTTAAGTTCGGGCGTGATATAGCGCTCCATATTCTTAAGGGTTTGACGGCGCTGATAATTTAGCGGTACTTGGCTTGATTGTAAGCGGCTGACCTCAATGTAATAGCCATGTACTCGGTTGTAGCCGACCTTCAGTGTCGCTATGCCTGTACGTTCTTTTTCCCGCGCTTCGAGTTGGACCAGATAATCGCTGGCACCTTCGCTCAATCCACGCCACTCATCTAATTCAGCATTGTAGCCTTCACGGATAACGCCGCCGTCGCGGATCAGCATGGGAGGATTATCGACAATGGCGTGCTCAAGCAAGGCTTGCTCTGCGGGGAATTCACCTAAATGTTGACGCAACTGAATGGTGTGCGGTGCGCTCAGTGTACTTAAACTTTTTTGTAAATCAGGCAATAAACTCAATGCTTGACGCAATCGGGCAAAGTCCCTAGGCCGAGCGGTACGTAGAGCAAGTCTTGCCATGATGCGCTCGATATCTCCGAGCGCTTTAAGCTGCTCATGCAATGACTCATGTACAGCGGTTTCAAGCAATTCATTGACAGCCGTCTGGCGAGCAAAAATTTGCGCATGATCCCTTAGTGGTTGATGGATCCAGCGTTGCAACATACGGCTGCCCATGGCTGTGGCTGTATTATCGAGCACGGCTGCGAGGGTGTTATCCCGTCCGCCGCTGAGATTTTGAGTCAACTCTAAATTACGGCGAGTAGCCGCATCGAGCACTATGGTATCGGTCTGATTGAAACGGGTTATGGCATTAATATGGGGCAGTGCGGTGCGCTGGGTATCTTTAACATACTGCATCAAGCAGCCCGCCGCTTGCAGAGATAAGCGCGCATCGCTAATACCAAAACCATGTAGGTCTTTAGTACCAAATTGTGCCAGCAGCAGCTTAATGCTGGTATCGTAATCAAATTCCCACTCGGGGCGGCGACGTTTGCCTTTGAAATGTTGTAATAATTCTAGTGCGCCAAAATCTTCACTGTAGAGAATTTCAACGGGATTGGTCCGTTGTAATTCGGCCTCTAAGGATTCTCGAGTCTCAAGCTCTGCAATCACAAATCGACCGGAAGAGACATCGAGGGTAGCATAGCCAAAGCCAACTTTCCCTTGATAAACCGCAGCTAACAGATTGTCTTGGCGCTCCTGTAAGAGGGCTTCATCGGTTAAGGTGCCTGGAGTCACTATGCGCACTACTTTACGCTCAACCGGACCTTTAGAGGTCGCGGGATCGCCAATTTGCTCACAAATGGCAACCGATTGACCAATTTGAACTAACTTAGCTAAATAGCCTTCAACTGCATGGTAGGGAATACCTGCCATAGGAATAGGATCGCCGCCACTCTTGCCGCGTGCGGTCAGCGAGATGCTCAATAATTCGGAAGCGCGTTTGGCATCGTCGTAGAAGAGTTCATAGAAGTCACCCATACGATAAAACAGTAACATATCGTGATGCTCTGCTTTCATGGTCAAATATTGACGCATCATAGGAGTATGTTTTTCTAAATCATCGGTATCAATTACATTCATTAAATCGTTATCGTCCGTTGTGACTGCCCTAAAGGCGATATCAATTGCGCGGGTAGTGGCTAACCCATCAGGGATTTTGGTCACTCGTGCGCAAAAAAGTTGCGCCAATCTTAGCAATAATTTGCTGAGAATTGAGCCCTAAACTGTGGATATTCGTTTATATAGTGACTTATCTGACTTAGAGTCATCTAAAAGCGGGTTAATTTAGGCAAATCCGTTGACCGAAAAATAATTCAGCCACAGGTCTTGATACTGTATGATTGTACAGTATACTAGTCAGCAGATTAAGACAGAAAGCCTCGCTTTTTGAATTGCCCGCGTTATTAAATTGAATATCACTTTTGACAGCCTAGATGCTGTCTAGATGAGGGAACAGGAATGAAGGTCGATCCAAACAAAGAGAAAGCACTTGCTGCGGTATTGAGCCAAATTGAAAAGCAATTTGGTAAAGGCTCCATCATGAAGCTGGGCGAAGATCGCTCCATGGATGTTGAAACCATCTCTACCGGTTCGCTATCTCTGGACGTCGCCTTGGGGGCTGGTGGTTTACCTATGGGACGTATCGTTGAGATCTACGGCCCTGAATCTTCAGGTAAAACGACTTTAACACTGGAAGTCATTGCCGCAGCACAACGTGAAGGTAAAACCTGTGCCTTTATTGACGCCGAGCATGCTTTAGATCCTATCTACGCTAAAAAATTAGGGGTAGATATTGATAATCTGCTTTGTTCTCAGCCTGATACTGGCGAGCAAGCCCTAGAAATTTGTGATGCGCTAACTCGTTCAGGTGCGGTGGATGTGATCATCGTTGACTCTGTGGCGGCGTTAACGCCCAAAGCTGAAATCGAAGGCGAAATTGGTGACTCTCACATGGGCTTAGCGGCGCGTATGATGAGCCAAGCCATGCGTAAACTTGCGGGTAACTTAAAGCAATCTAACACCTTACTTATCTTCATCAACCAAATCCGGATGAAGATTGGTGTGATGTTCGGTAACCCTGAAACCACTACCGGTGGTAACGCGCTGAAGTTCTATGCTTCTGTCCGCTTAGATATTCGTCGCACAGGTGCGATTAAAGACGGCGATGAAGTGATCGGTAACGAAACCCGCGTTAAAGTGGTGAAAAACAAAGTCGCAGCTCCCTTTAAACAAGCAGAATTCCAAATCCTGTATGGTCAAGGTATCAACCGTACTGGTGAGTTAGTTGACTTAGGCGTAGCCCATAAACTGATTGAAAAAGCCGGTGCTTGGTACAGTTACAAGGGCGATAAAATTGGTCAAGGCCGTGCCAACGCGGGTAAATATTTAACTGAAAATCCAGCAGTAGCCGCTGAAATCGATAAGACATTGCGTGAGCTATTGTTGAGTAACCCTAGCGCACTGGCATCATCTGCATCCGATGATGACAACACTGAGGGGAATATTGACTTAGAGACAGGCGAAGTTTTCTGAGCCAGTCAGCCCGTCAAGTCGCGGTCGCGCTACTCGCGCGCCGCGATTACTCCCGCCAAGAAGTTTGCACTAAACTGCTCGAAAAAGGCTTCGAATTAGCCGAGGTTGAAACCGCGCTAAATGATTGTGAGTCTGCGGGATTTATCAACGACAGCCATTATGCTGAATTGCTTGTTCGTAGCCATATTAGTCGTGGGCACGGTGCTATTCGTATACGCCAAGCTGTTGCACTCAAAGGCTTATCCAAAGAATGCATTGAAACCGCCATTGTAAACAGCGGTTGTGATTGGTTTGAATTAGCCAAAGATAAAGCGATCAAAAAGTACGGCAATCCTAAGGTCACAGAAGTCAAAGGCTCTAAAGCATTGGAACTGTTAACTAAGGAAAAGGCTAAGCGGGTACGCTTTTTACTCGGGCAAGGTTTCAGTTATGAACAAGTCACCTATGCACTCGATTACGATCCCAGTGACGACTTCGATAACTGATGTTATCCCATCTTGTTTTGAACCTCGATAGCCCTAAATATTAGCCGCTAACTTCACTCAACGTCATAACAGCAACTAGACGAATGCTCGCTTTGTTTCATCGGCGTGGGAGCCTTATTTTAGGCTTCAATTTGTGATAACCCATCCACCGTTGGGGATCTTGCTTAAAATATTAAATTCCTGATGGGTATATCCGCAATCAAGGCTGGTCGTCCTTCCTCAGTCTGCTTATAATGCTGGGCAAATTAGAAATGCGGCTACCTTTGGTGTAGCTGGTCATGCTTACCCAATTCAGGACGATTTCATGTATCAAACGACAGCAGAGCTTAGAAGTGCTTTCCTCGAATTTTTCCGCAGCCATGGTCACCAAGTTGTGGACAGTAGTTCTCTTGTACCCGGCAACGATCCAACACTGTTATTTACCAACGCCGGTATGAACCAGTTTAAGGACGTATTTCTTGGCATGGACAAGCGTAGCTATACACGTGCGACCACTGCTCAACGTTGCGTGCGCGCCGGTGGTAAACATAACGATTTAGATAACGTCGGTTATACCGCCCGTCATCACACCTTTTTCGAAATGCTGGGTAACTTCAGTTTCGGTGACTACTTCAAAGAAGAAGCGATCCGTTTTGGTTGGTCATTTCTAACCGAAACCTTAAAGCTGCCGAAGGAACGTCTGTGCGTAACCGTTTATCAAACAGACGATGAAGCCTTTGAAATCTGGAATAAAAAGATTGGTGTCGCCGCCGAAAATATCATTCGTATCGGCGATAATAAGGGTGCTCCATACGCTTCAGATAACTTCTGGCAAATGGGTGATACAGGCCCTTGTGGCCCTTGTACCGAAATTTTCTACGACCATGGCGATCATATTTGGGGCGGACGTCCCGGTAGCCCAGAAGAAGATGGCGATCGCTTTATCGAGATCTGGAACATCGTTTTCATGCAGTACAATCGCCAAGCCTCTGGCGAAATGTTGCCGCTGCCGAAACCGTCCGTCGATACAGGTATGGGCATCGAACGTATTGCCGCAATTATGCAGGGCGTTCACTCAAACTATGAAATCGATATCTTCCGTGCTCTTATCGTAAAAGCCGCCGAAATTATTGGTGTAACCGATTTATCTAATAAGTCACTGCGCGTGATTGCCGACCATATCCGTTCATGCGCCTTCTTGGTTGCCGATGGTGTGATGCCATCGAACGAAGGTCGTGGTTATGTACTGCGCCGTATTATTCGCCGTGCTGTACGTCATGGTAACAAGTTAGGTGCTAACGAAGCCTTCTTCTACAAGTTAGTGCCGACGCTGATTGATGTGATGGGCGATGCGGCCAAAGGCTTAGCGGAAACACAAGTTATCGTTGAAAAAGCGCTTAAAGCGGAAGAAGAACAGTTTGCCCGTACTTTAGAACGCGGTTTAGGTATTCTAGACACTGCGTTAAATGAATTACAGGGCGATACCTTAGACGGTGAAACCGTCTTTAAGTTATACGATACCTACGGCTTCCCAGTGGATTTAACCGCTGACGTATGCCGTGAGCGCAATATTATTGTCGATGAGGCAGGCTTCGAAGCCGCGATGGCCGAGCAACGTAGCCGCGCCCAAGCGGCGGGTAACTTCGGCGCCGATTACAACGCAGCACTTAAGATCGATGCTGAAACCGCATTCTGTGGTTACTCAGAACTTACTGGTAATGCTAAAGTCACCGCGCTATACCTGAACGGCGAGTCTGTTTCAGCGATCAATGCGGGTGATGATGCCGTAGTGGTGCTCGATGTAACGCCTTTTTATGCTGAATCGGGCGGCCAGGTAGGTGATAAGGGCGTATTAGTGGCCCAGGGCATTGAGTTCGTTGTTAACGATACGCAAAAGTTTGGCCAAGCCTCAGGCCATAAAGGCACATTAACGGCTGGCAGCTTAAGTGTTGGTCAAGTGCTTGAGGCAAAAGTGGATAAGAAACTGCGCCACCGCACTCAGTTAAACCACTCTGTGACGCATTTATTGCATGCCGCACTACGTCAAGTGCTCGGCACTCACGTCTCGCAAAAAGGTTCTTTGGTTGATCCTGAGCGTTTACGTTTTGACTTTTCTCATTTCGAAGCAGTCAAACCTGCGGAATTAAAGCAAGTCGAAGAATTAGTCAATACCCAAATTCGCCGTAACCACGAGCTGAAAACCGCTGAGATGGCAATTGATGAAGCTAAAGCGAAGGGCGCTATGGCACTCTTTGGTGAAAAATACGATGCAGAAGTGCGCGTGGTTACCATGGGGGATTTCTCTATCGAATTGTGTGGCGGTACCCACGTTGGCCGTACCGGTGACATTGGTCTATTTAAGATCACCTCCGAAGGTGGTATTGCTGCGGGTGTTCGTCGTATTGAAGCGGTAACCGGTGCTGAAGCTATGGCCTATGTGGCACAGCAACAGGCTGAGCTTGAAGAAGCCGCGGCATTGCTCAAGGGCGATACCCATTCAGTTGTGGCTAAGCTGAAGGCACAGCTCGATAAAATGAAGCAGCTCGAGAAAGAAATGTCGCAGTTAAAAGATAAGTTAGCGGCGGCAGCGAGTGCGGATTTAGCGGGTGATGCAGTTGTTGTTAATGGCGTTAACGTGCTGATTAAGAAGCTTGACGGCGTTGAAGCCAGTGCACTTCGCGGCCTGCAAGATGAGTTAAAGCAGAAATTGAAATCGGCCATTATCGTACTTGGTACGGCGCAGGATGGGAAAGTTAACCTGATCGCCGGCGTGAGTAACGACTTAGTCGGCAAAGTGAAGGCGGGTGAGCTGGTTGCTATGGTTGCTGCGCAAGTAGGTGGTAAGGGCGGTGGTCGCCCTGATATGGCGCAAGCGGGCGGTAGTCAACCAGAAAATCTGGATGCGGCACTGTCTCAAGTATTACCTTGGATTACTGAGCGTTTAGCTTAAGAGGTCGCTGTGCTCGAAAAACGAAAGCTTAGTGGTAGCAAGCTTTTTGTGAAAAAGTTTGGCGGCACTTCGGTGGGTTCTATCGAACGTATCGAAGTGGTTGCCGAACAGATTGCAAAGTCCGCCCACAGTGGTGAGCAGCAGGTGCTGGTTTTATCGGCCATGGCAGGTGAAACCAATCGCCTTTTTGCGCTAGCGGCGCAAATCGATCCCCGTGCCAGTGCGCGGGAACTCGATATGCTTGTTTCGACGGGGGAGCAAATCAGTATTGCCTTGATGGCAATAGCTCTTCAGCGCCGTGGGATTAAGGCTAAGTCGCTCACGGGAGATCAGGTTCAAATCCATACTAATAGTCAGTTTGGTCGGGCGAGTATTGAGCATGTCGATACGGCTTATCTCGAGTCCTTGCTCGCCGATGGCATAGTGCCCATTGTGGCGGGATTTCAAGGTATTGATCCCCATGGGGATGTAACGACCTTAGGGCGTGGTGGTTCGGATACCACTGCGGTTGCCTTAGCCGCAGCATTGCGAGCCGATGAGTGCCAGATTTTCACCGATGTGGCTGGGGTGTTTACCACAGATCCTAATATCGATAGCAGCGCCCGTCGTCTCGATGTGATTGGTTTCGATGTTATGCTCGAAATGGCTAAGCTTGGCGCTAAGGTATTGCATCCTGATTCCGTTGAATATGCAGAGCGGTTTAGGGTGCCTTTACGGGTGCTATCGAGTTTTGAGGCTGGACAAGGAACATTAATTCAATTTGGTGATGAATCTGAAGTCGCGATAGCCTCTTTAGTTCAGGGTATTGCCGTTAATAAAGCTTTAGCAACTTTGACCATAGATGGATTATTCACTACGAGTGAACGTTATCAGGCTCTTTTAGCTTGTTTATCGCGCCTTGAGATCGATGTCGAGTTTATAACGCCTTTGAGGCTAAATGAGGATAGCCCCTCAGACAGCGTGAGTTTTATGCTGGCGGAAGCAAAAGTGGATATTCTTTTGCAGGAACTAAAAGCTTTAAGCGCTAGCCTTGATCTAGGCCAATTGATTGTTGAGCGTCAACGTGCAAAAGTATCTTTAGTTGGCAAAGGTTTACAGGAAAAAATTGGATTATTGACTAAGATGTTAGAGGTCTTGGGTAATGAAACAATCCATGCTAAGTTACTCTCGACGTCGGGGAGTAAGTTGTCAACCGTGATCGATGAAAGGGACTTACACAAGGCGGTTCGGGCGTTACATCACGCTTTCGAGCTAAATAAGGTGTAATTAAATAACCGTTTGAGTATTGAATACTATTAATTTGTACTAAGCTGACCTTATAATAAGCCCATCTACCGGATGAGTGCCGTGTGTAAGCTGAATTAGGAAATAAAGGAGCTATCGAATGCTGATTTTGACTCGTCGTGTTGGCGAAACACTGATGATTGGTGATGAAGTCACAGTTACAGTGCTAGGGGTAAAAGGCAATCAAGTGCGTATTGGTGTGAATGCACCGAAAGAGGTTTCTGTTCACCGTGAAGAAATCTATCAACGCATTCAATCTGAAAAATCTGGTTCGCCATCAGAAGGTGGTAACTTTTAATACTGCGTTTCGACGTGAGTATTATGGACGCAGAAGAGTCAGTTTTTTAACTGGCTTTTTTATTTTTTTGAGTGAAAGATTGGCGCAAATCAACGCATTGGCTTGATATAACAGCAATGTGATTAAAAACAGTCCAAATGGAATCTGTTTCAGAAAAAGGGTTTGACTTATTTTCGTCAAACAGTAATATGTGCGCCAAGAAAACGGAGAGGTGGCCGAGTGGCCGAAGGCGCTCCCCTGCTAAGGGAGTATGGGCTTTAACTCCCATCGAGGGTTCGAATCCCTCCTTCTCCGCCATTTCTTACCGATAGAAAACAGTGCGCATGTAGCTCAGCTGGATAGAGTACCTGGCTACGAACCAGGCGGTCGGAGGTTCGACTCCTTCCATGCGCACCATTTTTTATTGAAGCAAAAAAGATACAAGTCGCGCATGTAGCTCAGCTGGATAGAGTACCTGGCTACGAACCAGGCGGTCGGAGGTTCGACTCCTTCCATGCGCACCATCTCTGCATTAGTTATTGTTAACTCATCAGGTTTGAATTTCAGTTTGAAATTTTGTAGCTAGTTGCTTCTAGTAAGCAGTAAAAATGCGCGTGTAGCTCAGCTGGATAGAGTACCTGGCTACGAACCAGGCGGTCGGAGGTTCGACTCCTTCCACGCGCACCAATTCAATCTCAATACTGTTGTGTTGTGATAAAAAGTTAAAAATGCGCATGTAGCTCAGCTGGATAGAGTACCTGGCTACGAACCAGGCGGTCGGAGGTTCGACTCCTTCCATGCGCACCAAATTAGTTGATAGGCTAATTGTTTATCAGCAAAAAGTAAAAATGCGCGTGTAGCTCAGCTGGATAGAGTACCTGGCTACGAACCAGGCGGTCGGAGGTTCGACTCCTTCCACGCGCACCAATTATGTAAGCTTGCTTACAAGTGCAGATTTTGCGGAGAGGTGGCCGAGTGGCCGAAGGCGCTCCCCTGCTAAGGGAGTATGGGCTTTAACTCCCATCGAGGGTTCGAATCCCTCCTTCTCCGCCATTCTATTCTTTTGCCGAGGAATAGAGGATTAATTTGCGAGACTTGAGTGTGTCTTCTAAACTCAGGTCTGTTGGTTAGATTGTAATAACCAGAAAATGATTTGCGCATGTAGCTCAGCTGGATAGAGTACCTGGCTACGAACCAGGCGGTCGGAGGTTCGACTCCTTCCATGCGCACCATATAGATAAGCCCTGCAAGCAATTGCAGGGCTTTTTTATTGGTTGTCTTTTAGTGTTTTCGAGGCTCGTTAGCTGCTGTTTGGGCACTGTGCGTGGGGATAACTCATATCGGCGCTGATGGGTTGTTTAAGGCGTCAGGAACAATGGACAACGTGAGTGATTAAGATAAATCGTTATGTGGTTTTTGCCGAGCTGTAGGTTAATGAGGCTGTGTTTAGAATTGGTTTTGGTTTAACAAGTGCCAGACTCAAAATAGCCTATGGATTACAGCGTTATATATATGAGAAGGGCAGCCTAGTGGCTGCCCTTTATTCAACTGAATTGTCAATTAGAACAAGTCAATCATAACAAGTGAGAAGCTTAAGCTTCTAACTTAGCGAACTCTGATTTTTGTTCATTCAGCTTGTCTATATCACGCTTGATATCGGCCATCTTAGCACGCTCTTTGTCGATAACTTCAGCTGGGGCTTTTGCCACGAAGCCTTGGTTCGACAATTTGCTTTCGATGCGCGCGATCTCTTGGCCGAGCTTTTCAAGCTGTTTGTCGATACGGGCCATTTCGGCGGCAACATCGATTAAGCCTGCCATAGGGATCAGCAGCTCCATCTCGCCAATCAAGCCTGTGGTCGACATAGGGGCAGTTTCACCTTCACCTAGAATCGTCATGCTTTCTAAGCGAGCAAGTGTGGTGAAGAAGGTTTGGTTTGCTTCTACACGGGCTTTATCCTGCGCGCTAACACCACGAAGTAGGGCATTTAGTGGCTTAGAAGGCGCAATGTTCAGTTCGGCGCGAATATTACGCACGGCGACAATCACTTGCTTAACCCATTCTAAATCGGCCATTGCTGCGCTATCGACTTTAGCTGCATCAAATGTTGGGAATGGCGCCAGCATAATGGTATCACCTGCGACACCGGCTAACGGTTTAACACGCTGCCAAATGGTTTCAGTGATATACGGCATCATAGGGTGCATCAGACGCTGCATCGCTTCGAGCACAGTCACTAAGGTGTGGCGGGTGCCACGCATTTGCGCTTCGCTGCCGTTTTGTAATACTGGCTTGGTGAGTTCTAAGTACCAATCACAGAACTGGTTCCAAGTGAACTCATACAGGGTATTGGCCGCTAAGTCGAAACGGTAGGCCGCCATGTGATCGTCAAATGTCTTAACGGTTTGATTGAACAAACCAATAATCCAGCGATCGGCCAACGACAGTTCTAGCTCGACGCCCTTGTACTCTGGTGAGCCCGGACCGCAATCTTGATCTTCTGTGTTCATTAGCACATAGCGTGAAGCGTTCCACAACTTGTTACAGAAGCTACGGTAACCGTCTAAGCGTTTCATGTCCCAGTTGATGTCACGACCCGTTGAGGCCATCGCCGCAAGCGTAAAGCGCAGTGCATCAGTGCCGTGGGCTTCGATGCCATTTTCGAACTCTTTGCGAGTGCTCTTTTCAATTTTAGCGGCCAGTTGTGGCTGCATCATATTACCGGTACGTTTTTCAACTAGCGTTTCTAAATCAATACCATCGATCATATCTAATGGATCGAGTACGTTACCCTTAGATTTTGACATCTTGTTACCCGCTTCATCGCGGATAAGGCCAGTCACATATACGGTTTTGAACGGGACCAGTGGTTTGCCGTCTTCATCTTTGATGAAGTGCATGGTCATCATGATCATACGGGCAACCCAGAAGAAGATGATGTCAAAACCTGTCACCAACACGTCGGTTGGGTGGAAGGTTTTTAAATCTTCTAAATTGTCCGGCCAACCTAAGGTCGAGAAGGTCCACAGGGCAGAGCTGAACCAAGTATCCAGTACGTCTTCGTCTTGGCGTAATGTCATTGAATCGCTGATATTGTGCTTCGCACGAATTTCGGCTTCATTGCGGCCTACATAAACTTTGCTGTTTTCGTCGTACCATGCTGGGATGCGGTGACCCCACCATAATTGACGCGAAATACACCAGTCTTGAATGTCACGCATCCATGAGAAGTACATGTTCTCGTATTGCTGTGGCACAAATTTGATGCTGCCGTTTTCGACGGCTTCGATAGCCGTTTTCGCCATTGGCGCAACAGCCACATACCATTGGTCGGTCAGCATTGGCTCGATCACCACACCGGAGCGATCACCATATGGGACTTTCAAGGCGTGTGGCGCGATTTTTTCGAGCAGCCCTAAGGTTTCAAATTCGGCGACGATAGCATCGCGAGCTTTAAAACGATCAAGTCCAGCAAAGCGTTCTGGCAGGCTGCCATCAAGGGTGTTATTAAAGGTACCGTCAGAGTTCACCACTTCGGCGCTTACGCGAATGGCGGCATCTAAGGTCAGTACGTTGAACATGGGCAAATTGTGACGTTTACCGACTTCATAGTCGTTAAAGTCGTGGGCAGGGGTGATCTTCACGCAACCAGTACCAAAGGCCATGTCGACGTAATCGTCAGCCACGATAGGAATGCGGCGATTAACAATCGGCAACAGAATAAACTTACCGATCAGCGCTTGATAGCGTTCATCATCGGGATGCACTGCAACAGCGCTGTCACCAAGCATGGTTTCAGGGCGGGTGGTAGCGACTTCTAGATAGTCTTTTCCATCGGCGGTCAATTCACCGTCAGCCAGTGGATAACGCAGGTGCCACATATGGCCCTGTTTTTCTTTGCTTTCCACTTCTAAATCAGAGATAGCTGTGTGTAGCTTTGGATCCCAGTTGACCAAACGTTTACCGCGATAAATCAAATCGTCTTCGTACAGACGCACAAATACTTCTTGCACGGCTTTGGATAAGCCTTCGTCCATAGTGAAACGCTCGCGGTCCCAATCAACAGAAGCACCCATACGACGTAGCTGCTTAGTGATAGTGCCGCCCGATTGTGCTTTCCATTCCCACACTTTATCCATAAAGGCATCGCGACCTAGATCATGGCGGCTTTTACCTTCTTCGGCTTCAAGTTTACGTTCGACCAACATTTGGGTGGCGATACCCGCGTGGTCAGTACCGACTTGCCATAGGGTATTTTTGCCTTTCATCCGTTGGTAACGGGTCAAGGTATCCATGATGGTGTCTTGGAAGGCGTGGCCCATGTGCAAGCTGCCCGTCACGTTAGGTGGCGGGATCATGATGCAATAATTGCCTTGGGATTCATCGCCGTGTGGCTTGAAGTAACCTTGCTCTTCCCAGTTTTGGTAAAGCGTTTGCTCGATGGACTGCGGATCGTATGTTTTTTCCATGGGAACGTGTCTGTCTCAAACTAATTAAATGGATGTGTTGCCAAATTTTGGGTCGTTAACTCGACACCTAAGTCGCGATACTGCCGATAGCGTTCGCGGGCGGCAGCTCTATGCTGTTGGTCATTGGCAACAAAATCGATGATTTGGCCAAAGTTTACCGCAAATGGAGGCACTTGGTCTGCAAGATTAATCAGAAGTTGGCGACTTTTATTGGCGCCAAGGCGATCAAAACCGATTTCAACGGGAGAACCTGTTACAGGACCTTCACCTTTCAAGTTGTGTGGTACAAATGCTGATGGTTCAAACTGCCATAAGAGTTCGTCAATTTCAAAAGCGACTTCTTTATTTTGGCAGTGAATATAAACAGACGGTTGCTTAATAAAAGCCTGCTGTGCGACGTGGCAAGCGAGTTGATACATCTCTATTAAAGCTGTAGTTGCACTTATCGTCAGCTTGCTATCTGTATGATTTGTTGCCGTTCCAGGTTCCATTGGCGGCATCAGATAAAACAGCGCTTGGGTCATGATTTCAATGCCTTGCTTTCAGATAATTGACGAAAGGCAAGTTTACACTAAAAGGACATTTTGGTTAATGCTAGCCTTGTTCTGTTTTGAGGGGCACTTAGAAAAGCATATCGAACTGTGAAATTAACCTGACACAGAATTATGAACAACCTCACTTCCACGGTAATAAAAAAATAGCGCACCCGAAGGTGCGCTGGTCTGAGATAGCATATCTGGTCAAGCGAGTTTATCCTCCTTATGTCAGTGAACATCAAATTAACTAAACCCTATTTATCTTTGGGTTACCTATCACTTTACATAACGACTTACATTAAAACCAACACTTACTTCTAACACTAACACTTGCTTCTAACACTAACACTTGCTTCTAACATTAACACTTACGTCTAACACTTGCTTCTAACACTAACACTTGCTTCTAACATTAACACTTACTTCTAACACTAACACTTACTTCTAACACTAACACTTACTTCTAACACTAACACTAACACTAACACTAACACTAACACTTACTTCTAACACTAACACTTACTTCTATCTGACTTACGTTTATCAATAAGCAGTTTACGGCTCATCATTTGTACTTGGTACATATTGCTGTTAAGCAGCTTAGCCTTATCACTCGCTTAATTCACATGGTATTGCTGTAACAATGTGACTATCTATCTTATTACGCTATTACATTTTCACTAACAGTTGACTTTAACCTATAAATAAACATGCACTTACTAATATTTCAACGTAACATACTTATGTATATCTTCTGAACTAACGGTCCTCCTCTATGGTTATTAAAAATTCTGTATGTCTGTAGAAACTGCAAAATTCAACACTAGCTCTTTTTTGCTCCTCTATAGTGATTGTGCTTCTACTTATATTTATATAGTCGATAATTAATAGAGTTAATGCGTGTTGCTAATAAATGACGGTTGCTCCATTTGAGATAAAGATGTTGTTAGATAACGTTTTTATCAAATAATTCAACGCTGTGAAAGCTAGTTTAGCTGTTTTCAATAAGTTCCTCGTGTTCTCCTATCCAATGACATCAGTTGAATAAAGGTGGAGCCGATAAAAACTAAGAATCAGTAAAGCTTAATGGTGAAAGTTAAACCTAGTTAACTATAGTGAACACTAAAATGCTAAGTGTTATAGGTATTGATTGTTTTACGCTCCTTACGTTGGTTAGATTAATAGTTAATTTTTAAATGTTTATCATTTTAGCTTAATTCACATCACTTCGATTCTTGCTGTCACTTTGTAAAGTGTAGTAGATATTTAATATGCCGTGTAGTTTCTTGCTAATCATTTTGATGATTCATTGAGCCTTTGCAGGAAACTGTAAACAATTTAAACGCTTTCTACTTAATGCCTCTCGAAGTGATGTGTCTCGCACTTACATTAACACTTGGTAAATTAAGCGGCATCTTCCTCCTCATATTCGTCAATTGCATCTACATCGTCAACGTCGGTGTGTTCTAATGAAGCAAAACGCTGTGCTTCGGGTTTATGGGTTAATCGATTGAGTTGCTTCTCTAATTTCTGACCCATGGCAGTAATAGCCGTATAAAGATTTTCGTGTTTAGCTTGAGCAAAAAGTTCTCCATTTGGGATGCCAACCGATGCTTCAATTTTGAAACCAGGTTTCTCCTCTGTGATGATTACATGGGGATTGATCAACTGCACATCGTGCCTAGAAAGTTTTTCAAAACGGCTTTCAATGCGTTCACGGATTGGGGCAGTGACTTCTAGTTGCTTGCTCGTAATCTTTAGCATATGTCGAACCTTCTGTTGTTTCCTTGGATTTCAGGTTACCAATCTTAGTTATCAAAAACGAGATCTAAATCACATTTTTGCCCCCATTAGAATCTGTTCGCTGGATATTTGATCGCTTAGACAAATATCGAGAATTCTCAGCCCAAAAGCCTTGTAATGCCTGCGGAATCAGGCCATATTTGATGGGATAACTCTGCTGTATTTTCCCTTATTTACCTATCTTTACTTTAAGTTTCTGACTAAATCCCGATAAAATACCTCCACTTAATTTCATTAGTTCACTCGGGTGGGCCAGTTTTATGAAAACAGAGCACGTCAAAATTAAAGTATGGGATTTACCTATACGCATTTTTCATTGGGCTATGGTGCTGCTGATGGCCTTACTCTGGTGGAGTGCCGATGCAGGTGAAATGCAATGGCATCAAATTTTTGCCTACAGTTTATTGATCTTGATTGGATTTCGTCTTTTGTGGGGGCTGATAGGCAGCGATACCGCTAAATTTAGTCATTTTGTGCACCATCCTAAAATTGTGATGGAATATCTTAAGGAGGCGAGAACGAAAGGCGTCTCTAGGGTGATCGGGCATAACCCTATGGGTGGCTATATGGTTGTGGTATTGATTGCTGTCATCAGTTTGCAATTAGTGACAGGGTTATTTGCAACGGATGACATTTTCACTGAGGGTCCGCTATACAGCTATGTGAGTTCTGATAGCAGCGCTTTTTTAACTTGGCTGCATAAGTTGAATTTTAATTTTATCCTGTTGCTGAGTGGTGTTCATGTTTTGGCCGTTATAGTGCATGCCATTAAAGGTGACAGATTAGTGGGCGCTATGCTCAGTGGTTATAAGAAAATTTCTCGCGTTGAGCTATCTTCTGCACATGCGAGCCAATTAACATTTAAATCTGTGTGGTTGGCTTTAATACTATTGGCCTTGTTAGCAACATTGGTATTTTTCTACCTAATCTGGCCAATAGTGCAAGTTTTGTGAGAGGTTGTTGCCTGTCCCGTCCTAAGATAGGTTGACAGTTTTTAGGCCAGCTCCAGTAGCTGGCCTTTTCTATTGTGCACCTGATTAGGGGTTGCCATATTCAAACTCAGATGCGGTCTCATATCGTTGTATATTGCT